>DASRME010000159.1:0-3183 GCA_035648095.1 Atribacterota bacterium
ATCATAAATAGAGTCAATGATATTTAACGCCTTGGTTAAATCCTTTTGCTTATTCCACATTCGTTTCATATCAGCCATTATCTTAACAGGCGCATTTTTAGCAGTTTCTGGTTTACTGAAGTCTATATTATACTTTACAACCAGTTCATTAAATACTTTCATGATATGCTCAATATCGTTTTGAACTGACATTGTAAACCTTGAATTATTTTTCATTATATCATTTAAGGATTTTCTCAAAGCATCTTCCTCTACTTTGACTTTAACTAAGTCTAGTTCATCAGTATTTAATAGCTTTTTATTATTAATCGTATCATTAACTATTTGTATTTTTTCATCAATGTTTAATGAACCAATGTCCAAATCCGAATAGTTTTTTTGTATAAAACGATTAGATTCAGTTTCTAATATATTTGATACTTCATATAATAGTTTTTCTTCCTTGCCAAGCCTCTCTAACTTTTTTGTTTTATCGATACTTTCAGGTTGAAAACTCAAAGATTTTTGCCATCTCTTTAATTGATCTAACCTAATATTTACATTATCATAATTTATATATAATTTTAATTCTTTAGCAGCATTTTTTAAGATCCTTTTTTCATCAGGGGAAATAGATCTATAAAACTTTTTATTATTTTCATCCTCTCGTTTATCTTCTTTATAGTTCCTTATATCACCTAAAGAACTATTATAGTCTTGAAGTGATCTATTCCTAGTTATTTTTTCCGACATCTTTCCGTTTCTTTCCATGTCTCTTGCAACGTATCCCTCATGTATTGTAGGAAATTTTTCATTTCCTAGATTTTCATGACTTTCACAAGTTATCCTCTCATTGATACCATTGCTTTTTAATACGTTGTTTGTCATGACTTCCCATTCTTTGCGCCACTCTTGCATTGTCTCTTTTTTGTTCCAATCAGTTGTTTCGACCTTTCTAGATTTATATTGACCACTCTTCAATTTAATTTTGTTATTATTTTTATCTAATATGTATTCTTTTTTACCTTTTGCGCCCCATTCTCCATCTTCTGTAAAGGGCCTTATTGTCAGCATGACATGAAAATGTGGATTTTCTATGTCTTTTTTATGTATACAAATATCTGCAACCATACCTCTATCTACAAAGATTTTTTGACAAAAGTTATAAGCAAGTTTTTCTTGTTCTTCTTCCTTTAATTCTACAGGTAAAGCTACATTGAATTCTCTTGCTAATTGTGCATTATATTGTTTTTCTGACTTCTCAACTTCATTCCATAACATTTCTCTATCATATACCCAATTAGGAGAATTTATAGGAGCTAATATTTTTGTTACGGAACTAATATTATTTTTATAGAATCTTGTTTCTTGTGCTCTTTCATCAAATAATTCTTCACCACTTCTATAAGAAGCACATGCTATTGCTGACCTTGTTCTTCCATTACTTGCTGACCTTGATATTATTTGACCGGAAAAATGATATATAGCCATACAATCCATCCCCTTTCTTCATACGAACATGAACGAAGTGAATTTTATATCACGCTTGACGAATTCTAAAACTTTAATAAAGTTTTCGCACACACCATTTTAATGGTGTATAAGTGCGCTCTTCGTTACTCTCAGAGATATTGTATCACCGGTAGTGATACTTTTCAATTTTAACCTTGGTTAAAATTGATTCAACAGTTAAAGTTGATATTTCACTTATATAAGTACCTATGATATATTATACGTAAGGAGTGATAATATGGCTAAGATGGATAAGCAAGATACCTTGGATTCTATTAACGAACAAATTTTGAAATTGAAAGAAAAAAAGAAAGCATTACAAGAAAATCAGGAAAGAGAAATAGGCAAATACTTGTTAAAGACTTGGGATACCTCTTCATTAAATTTACAAGATATTTTCAATTTAATTGATTCTAATAAACCAAAAAAGATTGAGGATCTATCTGATTCAAGTAATGTTTTAAATGTTCTCTCTGATGTATAAGGCACACTATGCATGATATTGATGCGGCTGTTTTCGAATGGAAAATTAAAGTCTTAGAAAACAAGAAGAAATCTATTGAAAGAGCTTTACATAGACAAGATAGAAAAGGACGAACAAGACTTTTAATTCAAACGGGTGCTCTGTGTGAAAAATATTTTGATATTGAAGATTTAACGCTCCCTGAAAGAGAAGAAGTTTTCACACTTTTTTCCTCGTATGTTAAAGCTAATATCCCATCACAGTTAAAAAAATAAGAGTGGCACAATTATCAAAATCGTGCCACTCTTATTTTTTAAATTATAAAGATAACTCTTCAACTTCTTTGTAATTTTTTGATTGTATTTCTGTTTTATCTTTGGTAACTGTTTTACTAGACACTTTTTCGAATTCCATAAATTCTTTAAACTCTTTTTTTGCACCTTCTATTGTAGCAAATGCTCCTAACTTTTTGATTGTATTATTTACTTTACGCCCTAGAAAACATTTTTCAGGTTCATTGTTAAATTGATAAATATGTACAATCGTATTTGCACTATCTATTTTACTCACTTCTGTTTTTTCATATATTTCCTGTTCATTAGTCTGCTGATCCTTTGGCTCTACTTCTCTTTCATTAATTAACGTTTCTTCTAGTATTTCTATATATTCGACAGTGGTTTCTCTAACTTCTTTTAATAATTTCTTTTTATCTTTTAATGTTTTGTTCTGAGTCCAGTCATGTAAATATTTTAATGAATAGTCGCTTGTATCCATTCCAAAATGAGAACAAACGGTATAGGCGGTTAATTCTGCTTGAAATTCTTTTTCATGTGGCTCATATTGATTTAATTTATCCATAGTGTGAAGCTTGGCATGTGTTAATTCGTGGAGTAATGTCTTTACATTTTGCAGCTCCGTATTTCTGGGGTTTAATGCAACTTCTTTTTTATAGGGAAAACTCACTCCTTTAGCGACTCCAAGTTCTTGTTTTATCTCTACTATTTTTACGCCTATTTTTTTTGCTATTTCCTCCATTCCTTTGTATAAAATACTGTAATTCTTCACCGTTCCCTCAAGCCATTTATTAGGAAATATATCAGGTAAATCTAGGGCTGTTGCATTCGTCTGAGAAACATCGAAAACATATCCTTGTGCAAAATATGTTTTACTTTTTTGCACTTGTAAATCTCCATCTTTAATTTTCTTTTTTTCTTCAGCTGTTGCTTTAT
>DASRME010000160.1:0-4760 GCA_035648095.1 Atribacterota bacterium
TCAAAATACCTCATCTATTGAATCAACTTTAAATGAAATTAACCTCAAAAAAAAAGAGTATCAAAAGAAAAAAGATGAGGCTGAAAATATTTTAAAAAAAGAGATTAAAAAAAATCCTAAAGCCAGAATAAAAACAATTAAACAGGGAGATAAACTTGCATTTATACAATTAAGTGCAGAAGAAGCCCTACAAGAAAATCCTCAGTGGAAGAATTTTATCACAAAGCATGAAGAAGAATATAATAAAAACTTTAAAAGTATTATAAAAAAACTAATGAATACCATATAAAGGCTTTAATATTATAGAATGTTTTTTCAATTTTTAACCCCTATCTTATTCTTTCTTTGCTCTTTGTTTAATTGCTTTAAAAACAAAATCCGGTTTAGCTCTCCCTTTGGTACAACGCATAACTTGACCAACTAAATAATTTAAGGCCTTCTCTTTCCCTTGATTAAAATCCTTTACTGATTTAGAATTTTCTCTTATTACTCTATCTACTATCTCCATTAATTTATTTTCATCTGTAATCTGAGTAATTCCATTTTCATTTACAATCTGAGAGGCGTTTTTCCCCGTCTTAAACATTTTTTCAAAGACATCTTTGGCCATCTTGCCACTGATTATTCCCTCATCAATAAATTTTAACATCCCAACTAATTTTTCCGGAGAAATAGGAGAATCTTCTATCTCTACTTTATCTTCATTTAAATAACGTATTAAATCTCCCATAATCCAATTACTTAATACTTTGCTATTAGAATATGAAGAAACAGCCTTTTCGTAAAAATCACCCAATGCCTTAGTTGAAGTTAATATCTCAGCATCATATTCGGGAATCTGATAATTTTTTATAAACCGTTCTCTTCGTGCTTCAGGTAATTCAGGAAGATTTCTCCTGATCTCATCAGCCATTTTTAAATCTACTCTCAGGGGTGGAAGATCCGGTTCAGGAAAATAACGGTAATCGTGAGCCTCTTCTTTGTTTCGCATAGAAATGGTAATGTTCTTTGATTCATCCCAATGCCTGGTTTCCTGTACAATTTTTTCTCCCTCATCCAGGAGTTTCTTTTGACGGTCCACCTCAAATTCTAAGGCTTTCTTCACCGCTTTAAAAGAATTCATATTTTTTATTTCTACCTTGGTTCCCATAGCACCTGTTTTTGCATCTCTCAAGGAAATATTAGCATCACAACGCATGGATCCTTCCTCCATATTTCCGTCACATACTCCTAAATGCTGGACTATACTTCTTAATTTCACCAGGAATATTTGCGCTTCTTCCGGAGAGCAAAAATCAGGTTCAGTGACAATCTCTGCCAGAGGAACCCCGCAACGATTGTAATCTGCCAGAGAATAAGGTGAGGAAGTAATATCTCCTTCATGAACCAGTTTCCCAGCATCCTCTTCTATATGAACCCGGGTAATTCTAATCTTACGTTTTTCTTTGCTCTCGGGGAGAGAAATTTCCATATAACCACTTGCCCCCAAAGGACTATCGTATTGAGAAATCTGATAAGCTTTGGGTAAGTCGGGATAAAAATAGTTTTTCCGGTGAAATCTACTCACCTGATTAATGCCACAATTTAAAGCCACCGCAGTTCTTATGGCAAATTCCAATGCTTTCCTATTAAGTACGGGAAGTGAACCGGGTAAACCTAAACACACCGGACAGGTATTGGTATTGGGTTCTTTTCCAATGTAATCAGTGCTGCAATGACAAAACATTTTTGATTTAGTCATTAATTGAATATGAATTTCTAAACCAATCACTACTTTTTCTTTCATTCTATTCCCTCCTTATCTTCTGCTGATTTTATCGATGGTTTCTTCTTTTCTGCATCATTATTTTGTTCAAAGTTAAAGGCTGCTCGAAGTATGGTCTCTTCACTAAAATGCTTGCCGATAATTTGCAAACCTATAGGCAGATTACTTTTACTGTATCCACAATTTAGAGAAATTGCAGGTATGCCTGCTAAATTAATAGGGATAGTATAAATATCAGAGAGATACATGGTTAAAGAATCGGATACCTTCTCATTTAATTTAAAAGCAGGAGTAGGTGAAGTAGGCGTAACAAGGATATCATATTTGCTAAAGATTTTATCAAAATCTTCTTTTATTAAAGTACGAACTTTCTGGGCTTTTAAGTAATAAGCATCATAATAACCTGAACTCAAGGCGTATGTGCCTAGCATAATTCTTCTTTTTGCTTCACTTCCAAACCCCTCGCTTCTGGTCTTCTGATACATGGATGACAAATCTTCATAGCCTTCTGCTCTATAACCATATTGCACGCCATCATATCGTGCTAAGTTTGAACTTGCTTCCGCAGTAGCAATCAAGTAATAAGTAGGTAGAGAATATTCTGTGTGGGGTAATGATGCTTCTTCAATCTTTGCTCCTAATTTTTCAAATATTTTCAAAGCTCTATTCAGAGCGCTTTTTACTTCCGGGTCTATTCCCTCAATGAAATACTCCTTAGGAACGCCTATTTTTAAATCATTTATTCCTGCCTGACAAAATTTCAGATAATCGGGAACTTCTAAATTTACGGAAGTGGAATCCATCTTATCATGTCCACTTATCACTTTCATTATCAGAGCAGAATCAGTCACATCCTTGGTTATAGGCCCTATCTGATCCAGAGACGAGGCATAGGCAACTAAACCGTATCTGGAAACCCTTCCATAAGTCGGTTTTAATCCCACTACTCCACAGAGAGCAGCAGGTTGACGTATAGAGCCTCCCGTATCTGTGCCTAAAGCAACTAAAGCTTCATCTGCTGCCACTGCAGCAGTTGAACCACCGCTGGAACCACCGGGCACTCTTTCCAGGTCCCAGGGATTATGAGTAGGACCAAAGGCAGAATTTTCAGTAGATGAACCCATAGCAAACTCATCCATATTGGTTTTTCCTATTATTATTGCTCCCGCTTCCTTTAATCTATTTATTACCGTTGCATTATAAGGCGGGATAAAACCTTTTAGTATTTTAGAACCACAGGTAGTCTCTGTCCCTTCAGTAACTATAATATCCTTTACAGCAACCGCCACACCTGCTAAAGGAGGAAGTTTTTCTCCATTTTTCACTTTTTTGTCTATTTCTCTGGCTTGTACTAGAGCCTCTTCCCGGTTAACCACCAGAAAAGCCTTGATTACATTGTCTACTTTATCTATCTGATCAAAAATATCCTGCATGATTTCACAAGCAGTTATTTTCTTTCTTTTAATTAAATCTATCACTTCGTGAGCAGTTAATTGGTTTAAGGTCAATTATCTGTCCTCCTCTTACTTTAATCATATTTTAAATTACATTATTTTAGGAACTTTGAAATATCCATTTTTAATATATTTACTATTGGAAAGGACTTCTTCTTGGGGTAAAGAAGATTTGACCTTATCTTCGTTCAGTAAGTTAGGCATAGAAATAACATAAGCAGTGGGTTCAACCTTTTCAGTATCAAGTTCATTTAACTTTTTAAAATAATCTAAGATTGAATTTAACTGAAAAGTATATTCCTCTTTTTCTCTTTCGTTAAATTCTAATTTAGCAAGTTTAGCTACATATTCTACTTCTTTTTTGGTAATTATTTTTTCAGTCATATTATATCCTCCATCTTAATTCGTATCTCGTGAATCGTATATCGTGCAATCTAGCGTATAGCGTAGGAGCTCGATTCATCGAGCCCGCTTAAGAAATTATCAAGATAACCCGGGGCTGATAAATCCGCGCCCTATAGAAGATAACCGTAAAGAAAAGTAGATGAACATAAGCCTATTTCATACACCACTATTCTTATCCTCTTGTATTCCTGGATTTCAGTTTCCGAGGCTGTGTTATAACTAACTATATCGAGCAATAATTTTTTGTAACTTAAAAAAATTAAAGGTATTTAGTGGTTAATAAAGGATAAAAGATATATTTATTCTTCTATTAACCTAATATTATCTCATTTTACTTAAAATATGGGGGTATTATCCCTTAACAGGTCTTTAATTCTTTAACTAAAGCTTTTACTCCTAAGAGATTGATCATGCGAACAAGATTAAAGCAAGTAGCCAGGATAGAGGCTTCAGCTTTTACTCCTTTTAAGCCTCTTAGGAGGAAGGAATCAACTTTTAGATTATGTTTGATATGTCCGAAGGGGAGTTCGGCCTTCTGTTTTCTAAGTTGGTAAATCTCTGGGGACTCTTGGTATTGAGTCTCTAACTTTTGCCTGATCCCTTCCTTCAATAGAAGGCTGATGGTCCTTCCGGTAGGAGATTTTGTACAGATACCGTAATGGGGACAGGCAAGGCAGATTTTCTTATCGCTAATTTTATATACTCTATTATTATTTTTGTTCAGGCGGTAGGGAGTTAATTTGTGTCCCTGGGGACAGAGGTAACAATCGGCCTGATAAGTGAAGTGTTCTTTGGCAAATAAAGAGGGCTTTTTTCGGAAGGCCTGTCTTTGGGAAGGGACAATGACTTTTATTCCCTGGTTATCTATTTTCTCTAACTGGTTGGTTGAGGCATAACCACAATCAGCTACTGCAACCTGGCATTTATTATCTAAGGTCTGGTTAGCCTGATTGATCTGGGAAGCAAATTGATTGAGGTCATTGGTCTCCCTTACCACATCCGTAGATAAGATGAGACCTTCCTTTTCATCGACGACACTCTGGAAGTTAAAACCGGCATGAAAGTTCCGTCCCTTTTTTATGCGGATACAGTCGGGATCGGTGGTATTTAGGGATTTCTCTTCCTGGAGTTCCTTT
>DASRME010000161.1:0-2869 GCA_035648095.1 Atribacterota bacterium
AAGTTCTTTCCCGGTTTTGCCCTTAAATCTGTAAAATAAACTTTTGCTTTATTCACTATGTCTACCTCCTGTTCTTTCAAATAATTTAAAATAAGTCTTCTATCATTTTAATCAATTAAAACTACTAAAGCAAATTATTTAACTTATAGGTCTGTGTCAACCTTTTGGGGGTAGTTTTCTTTGGTGAAAAAATTTCTTCTGGTTTTAGGTAGACTTACCCCTTGTTTTATTAAGGCTTATTGTTTTTACCAATAAGCACAATTCTCTTTATGTTATTTAGGTTACAGTAATACATCATCATCTACTTTCTCAAATATTTTATTAACTTTCTAATAATATCCTACTTCTGCGAGCTTACGCAAAACACCCACCCAGGGTTTGTCCTGATCCGGTCCAATAAATGCAGGTATGGTTCCTCGATAAGAGGAGAAGATTCTGTTTCTTTCTTAAAATAGGAAGCAGATAGAGGTGGTTTATACTTACACACTTTAATATTTCGTTCTCTTTCTGTTTCCCACCACTTATCCCACTCTCCATTCAGAATATTCTCTTTTATCTTTAGGAGAGCCAGGGCTCCCGGTTTACTCCAACTCATCTCTCTTTTTTTAAAGCGGGAGGCTATCACTTTATTTATGTTTAATTCTATCGCTCCTGCTCTTTCTATTCCTTTATCTTTTAGTATAAACTGATTGGTAATCCCTTGACGGTTACGGGATATGTAGGTATAAAGTTTTACTAGTTTATCTTTCTCTTTAAGGTCATAGGGATTTCTAATTAGTCCGTCTATTACCGATAAACCCTTATCTATCTGATTAGATAACAGCAGGTCTTTTATTACCTTCTGTTCCTCTTTCCTTCTACTTAAGGATTCTTTAAACCTTTTGTAAAGATGGTAGAGACATAGAATATAGGTGGCAGAAGAAAAGTAATCTTTTATCCCGGAGGTGATCCAGGAGTCTCCATCTCCTCCGAAGATGACCTTTCTTACTCTTGAGAGGGAGAGTCTTTCCTCTGCTAGGAGACTTAATTTTTCCATAAAGCCTTTCCCTGCACCGATAAAGGTGAATTTCTCCTTTAGTCTTTTGGATTTACCAGTAGAATAGCGGGCTTCTTTACCGGTATAGCCCACACCCAGTTTTACTTCCATCTTTTCTTTTTTCTTCTTATCTTTATGCTGTAAACTAATATAGGTAGCATCTGCTTCCATGTAAGCAGTACCGGGGGCCTCTTTGTCCGGGTAATCCAAGTTCTCTATCTGTTTTAACTTTTTCTCCTGGTTTTCTATGATTAACTTACCCTCTTTTATTACCGATTGTCTTATGGCCTCATAGCAGCGGGGACCGCCGATTAAGAGTCTTATTCCCTCTACTACCTCTCGATAGGAAGAAAAACCAGAAAGGAAACATTCTATCCTGGCTCGAGATAGACTGATGCGTTGGTTTTTAACTATACTTAAGGCCTCATCTAAGAGATAACAACTTTTACCAGTCTTCTTGTCTTTATAACGGGTACGGGAATAGAGGATATCACCAAAACGGGTGAGAAAGTATTTTTCCCTTTTACCGGTGTTTTTAAGTTTTCCTCTTTCTCTCTTATTACGCAAGGTATCATCTATATCGGTAATGGCTTTTTCAAATACCTTGCGGGCAATATCCTGTAATATTTCAAAGAGCATATTCTCCAAGATGTCAAAGGTTAGACCTTTAATGGGTATTTCAACCTTGACCTCGGGGAAAGTTATTGTTATAGTATCCATGGGTGTAGCTTACCTCCTTTGTTAAAAAGGGTTTATTTTGTATAGGTAAGTCTACACCTTTTTATTATTTTTTCGCAATCCTTCTCTTGTTACTTGTCTTATTATTAACCAAAGAAAGTATTATTAATATATAATGCTTTTTCTTCTAACTACCCCACTAAAGTTTACACTAACGATGAAAGAACGACAGGGGAGAAGCTGTCAGGGGGCGGTTCTCTGGCAGGTTTTTATTAGTTTTTAAAGACAACATTCCCCTTACGTAGAGTATGGACAATTTGCAGCCTATCATCACCAGTTTGATAATGAAATAGGGTAAGGTTGGCAGGTGCTCCCACTTCGAGCCTGCCATAATTGTGAGGTATTTTTATAATTTTTGCAGGATTAATGGTACATAAAGGGATGGTATTGGCTAAATTATTTCAGGAGTTGCCCCGGTGTGGCCGATAGCAATTTTAACACCTGTGCGGGTAACCTTTTTAATAAAATCCATAGAACCTTCCCTCTCCGGGGCAATAGTCACCATCACAATCCGAACTTCTGCCGCTTCCTGCCACTGCCTAAATTCTTCAAAATCAGGATCCCGAATAAAGCTCGGGTCATGACATCCTCTCAGACCTTCTTCGGGAGAGATGAAGGGATCTTCAATATGTATTCCCGGGATAGATAGCTTCCTTGATATCAGGCAAGGATTAATCTTTTATATCTTATTTCTTTTTCTTTAGTTTAACCGCGGTGCCGTATACAAACATCTCTGCTGCCGCTTGCATAATTGATGAGGTAGTAAAACGAATACATGCTATCCCGTCTGCGCCCATCATTTTTGCTGCAAAAATCATCCGGTCGATAGACTGCTCCCGGGATTCTGCCAGTAATTTGGTATATTCCTCAATCTCGCCACCAACTATATTGCGAAAACTAGCTAATATATCTTTCCCGACATGTCGTGCCCGAACAGTATTGCCTCGAACAATTCCTAAAGTTTCCACAATTTCGTATTCGGAAAAATTATCCTGAGTAGTCAATAACATTTTTTATTTTCCTCCTTATTTCTTGACATCCCTTGAATATTTATCATCCTTTTTGCTGGCTAATCTATCGGTAAAAGCTTTAATA
>DASRME010000162.1:0-7359 GCA_035648095.1 Atribacterota bacterium
ATATACTTTTTTAAATCATTAAAATTTAAATTTTCTTCTTTACCCTTCTTTTCATCAAGAGAAACTCTTAATAGCTTTCCTGCATAACCATTAACCATTAATATATCCCCTTTTATACATTTTTATATTTCTCATTGTAATCGATTAACTATCTTACCAGGATATAAAAATAATATTTTGTAAACTTTTTGTAAAAATTCTTTTGTTCTAACATTTTTAGGATTATTTAGTACTTCTTGGGTCGGGCAGATCTCTCCCACTTCCCCATCATTCATAAATAAGCAATATTCAGGTGGTACATTTTACTTGATCACAATTATTTCTTTTGTAAAATTATTTAGTACTTCAGGCCCATCTGTTCCAATTACAACGATATCTTCAATTCTCATGCCAAACTTATTTTGCATATAGATACCTGGTTCTACACTAAATGCCATTCCTTTTTCAAGTCTCTGTTTGTTTCCGGTTCTTATATAGGGGGCTTCATGAACAGTAATACCAATACCATGACCTGTTCTATTAAGAAAATATTGGCCATAGCCTTCGCCTTCAATTATATCTCTTGATGCTTTATCCACATCTTCTGCCACCACACCTTGTTTTGCCATTTTTTCTCCTGCTTCATTTGCCCTTAGAATAATATCATAGACCTTTTTTTCTTCATCGGTTATTCCACCTACAAATACTGTTCTGGAAATATCAGAGCAATAGCCTTTATATTTACATCCCATATCTAAAATAATTATATCTTTTTCTTTAATAGTTCTTGAATGCTTTTTGTAATGAGGTTCTGAACTGTTAGGACCTGAAATAACCGCTGGCTTAAAAGCTAATCCTTCAGCTCCTTTTTGCATAAATAGTTCTTCTATTTTTTTTGCAATATCTCCCTCTGTTATGCCAGGGGATATACAATCAATGGTTTCACCCATAACTTTGTCAGCTATTTTTGCAGATTCTCTTAATTTTTCTATTTCACCTCCATCTTTAATAACTCTAAGATTTTCCAGAATGTCATGTCCGTTAATAAACTTAGCATTTAGTATTTCTTCTATATCAATCAAATCAATTCCTCTAATAGCATTATTGATAGCGATAGTCTTGCCATTCAAATGATATTTCTGGCTTGCAATGCTTATAGCATCTATAAAAATATCACTATCCTTCCACATAAAAATATCCGTACGACTACCTAAGTATTTTTCCGCCTCTTCTAAATATAGTTGAGGAGAAATGTGAAAGCATTCGCCATTTGATAAAAGAAAGAATGCCTGAAATCTTTCACAGATGCTTGGACTAAAATTAGTTAAAAATTCCAAATCAACTGAAGGACCAATCATTAAAACATCAATATTACTTTTAACCATTATCTCACAAAGCTTAGTGCTATATTTTTTATTTAGCATTTCTATTCTCCTTTTAATTTGTTTTATTAATCCATTCATTTGCATTATTTATCATTGCAGGTATATTTATCGTAGTACTTTCATTGGTTTTTAGTCTAAATCTTTTTTCATGCTTTTCTCCAGTCAAAACATTACTTTTAATCTCTTCTACCACAATTTTATGGCTTATACCTATAGCTATTGCCGCATTTCTCTCGCCTTTTTTTATTACACCAATTTCTTGATTATCAACCCAAACTACATAAGTAGTACTTGCACTGTAAGTAATATCACCAACAGAAATATCTCTATTATCAATAAGCACTTTATGTTCCTTGCCAATTGCATAAAGAAAAATTCCAATCAATATCAATGCAGCAACGAGAGCTGTTCTAATTATAATTCGCTTTCTCAAAATTTATTTCCTCCTGTTGTATTGCTACTTTGCGAGAATGCTTTTCTATAATTCATAATCTTTTTACGTTCGTTTTCCTTTTCAACCCGTTTTCTCCAAGCATATAAGGCCAGCGAAAAGGCAATTACTCCATAAGAGACAAAAACTCTAAAATATTCTCCAAGTTGTGCCTGGCCCATAAGCGCCCTTCCAGCCCGAGGTGACACCACAAACATCGTATGGAAGAGAATAAGTCCTATAAATACATTAGGAATGTTAGCTTTAGCCACTGTCGCCCCACCCACTAACAGTGCAGCAATAGCAAATACTCCAACCTGGCTATGGCCGCCATAAGTATTCATATTACCGATATTTTGTAGAAATATAATCTGGCCATAACAGGCCAGTACAGTTGAAATAACAATTGATAAAATACGTGTTCTCTCAACATTAATACCCGAAATTCGGGCAACATCATTATCCTGTCCCACTATACGTATTTCCTGACCAAGTTTTGTTTTCTTAAACCAGATAATAAATACACATAATGCAGCAATAACTAAAAGAGTTACAACGGGTATTAATATACCGCCTATTTTTAAAGGAATTAATTTATCCAGAACTTGTCTAATATCAACTAAGCTTATTGCATTTCTGATACCATATCCTCTCGGCAATAGAATACGGGAATTTGAAATAGGAATAATATTGCCCATTCCATAAAGCACAACAAGCTGATAAATACCGTTCATAAAAAATGCAAGCATAAATCCAGTCACCATTTCTCTTCCCTTAGCATGATTAAGAACTATTCCTGCAATATAACCTAATAAAATTGCTATTGGTGTTGAAATCAACAGAGCTAATAATACACCCGGCAGCCCAATAATTTGCCAATCTGTGATAAAGATAAGACCGATCTGTCCAGCCATTGCTCCAAGAACTATACTAAAATTCATACCCATCCCAGCCATTACCGGAACGAGAAGTGCAAGGATAAGAAATGAATCTCTGGAAAGCCTTGTCATAATCTCCCGAACAAGATATTCGTTTGAAAGTCCTGATAAAGGAATAGCAAAAGCAACTAAAATGGTAAATATAATAGGTACTGCATAATTTATTAAGAATTGAACACCCGGGTTCATCGTTTTAGTTAAGCTTTGTTTTTTCATCATCTTACCTTCACTACTCTTGTTAATGCGTAGACAATCATACCGTTAGAAACAATCATTCTAATGGCTTCTGACATATCAGACTGAATAATATTATTAAGTATTGATGGGGTCATGGTTAAAATAGCCTGAAAAAGAAATGTCCCAATGATAACGTTTTTAATAGATGCCTTTCCTACAGAGGCACCTCCAAGAAGTAAGGCTGCAATTGCTGGAAAGGGCATATAGAGTGGTGCCATATATAACTGGATAAAACCAAAGCTCTCTTGATAGACAATAATTCCAATAGCGGAAAGAACAGTAGATAATATTACCGAAATAACTCGCATTTTATCTACGTTTATACCACAAGATTTAGCATAATTACTATTAGAACCGGTAGTGGCTATGGCTGTTCCTATTTTTGTTCTAAAAAATGCCCAAACCAAATAACTTAATAAAGCAAAAAATAAAATAGTACCCGTAGGAAAATTTATATGACTCCCGATATTAATCTGGAAAAAATTAGTTAAAATATGAATCCAATAGTCCTCATTGCTTATGGCTGTTCTTAATCCTGATCCTCCATAAGCCCAGATCATATTCGGACTCTTAAAAGGAAGAATTAACCACATAATAGACATAAAAGCAACTGAAGAAAAACCCACATAAGTTGCTACAACCATCTCATCTCCCTTAATCTTGTTAAGAAGTATGCCATATAAAAAACCTAAAACGACAGCAAAAAAAATTGCGATCCCTATAGCGGTAAAAAATCCCGCGAAACCTGTTAACTCCATTTCTATACTAATAACTGCACCTAAGAGTCCAGCAATAATACCTAATTGTAAACCAAAATTTAAACCACAACCTGATTTTACCATAGGGACTAATGATAGAACTAATATTCCATTCATGCTAAACCTGATAATAACATCATTAATGGAAGTATCAAAACGAATCCCAACAAATGGAGTTAAGATAAAAAGTAAAACTAAAAAAAGGAAGATTATAATTCGTGGTAAACCAATACTTTCAATTATGCTTTTAATCTTTTCCTTCATTTATGCACACCTCCTCTGTTTCAGATTTTTTCCCTAACATAAGTAACCCAAATTCTGTAGGTTCTGCAGTAGAAGGTAATATTCCAACAATCCGTCCTTCATCAACAATTGCTATTCGTTCACAGATTGATCTAAGTTCTTCAAGCTCTGAAGATGCCACAATAATCGTAATACCATATTTACTATTATACTGACGTAATGTATCCAAAACCAGACTCTTTGCTCCAACATCAATACCTCGTGTAGGTTCTGAAACAAATATTAGTTCTGGTTTCAAGACAAATACCTTAGCCATACATAGCTTTTGTTGATTCCCCCCGGAAAGCTCACGTGCAAGTTGCTTTTCATTTACACATTTAATTTGTAAAGCCTCAACGTGCTCTCTGGCGATTTTAATCATGGCTTTCTCATCACGCCATTTAATAAGTCCACCTAATAAAGACTTAGTAAAGTTATCTTTGATCTGCATTGCTGTAAAAGCAATATTCCAAAAAATAGGCTGATCAAGAAGCAGCCCAAGCCCACGTCGATCTTCAGAGACAAAAGCCATTCCCTGTTCTAATACATATTTAGGATTATTAAGATAAATAGATTTACCCTTAAACTTTACTTCTCCCTCTGCAGGATAAAGCCCCATGATACCATTAGCAATGCCCAATTTCCCCTGACCAGTAAGTCCTCCGATACCAAATATTTCTCCTTTATCCACTTTAAATGAGACTCCGCTAACTTGTTCCCCAGTCATGTCTACCCATAAATTATTAACTTCCAGAATAGTTTCATTAAATTTTCTTATTTCCTTGAATTTCCAGATGCCTTTTGTAAGTTCACGACCAATCATATATTCTGCTACTTCTGTTGGGTTAGTCTCTGACGGGATTAACTCCTTTTGAATAGTACCATCCCTAAGCACTACTATTCTGTCACAACTATCAAGGATTTCCTGCAGTCTATGGGAAATAAATATTATAGAAACACCTTTGGCGGCAAGTTTTTTTATTGCTTTCATTACTATGTCGGCTTCAGATTCTGTCAGTACTGCTGTTGGCTCGTCAAACACTAATAATTTTGTTGATTCTCTATTAATTTCCCGTGCAATTTCTATAAACTGTTTATAACCTACCGGCATTTCCTTAACTATCATTTCAGGATCGAGTTTAATTTCCAACATTTTTATGGCTTCAATTGCTCTTTTTTTCATTTCTTCTCTGTTTAGTACATTGAGCTTATCTCCAAAAATTTCAGAAAAAAAATTATATTTTGTCGGTTCTTTATTTAGCAGAATATTCTCTGTTGCTGTGAATCCGGGAATCAAGTTAAATTCCTGATGAACCATACCAATTCCCGCATCAATTGCATCAAATGGTGAAGAAAAATTTACTTCCTTGCCATCAAAAATTATCTTCCCTTCAAAACCACCGGTTTTATGGATAATAGGGTCCCCAAAGAGAATATTCATCAAAGTAGATTTTCCGGCCCCATTCTCCCCTACCAAACCAATAATTTCACCAGGTCTTACTGAAATATTAATATCTTTTAATACTTTATTACCATAAAAATACTTGCTAACATGCTCTATTTTTAATAAATATTTTTCTTTTGATTCCATTCGTTCACCTTTTATCTTAATGATAAAACTAAAAATGTGGGGAAAGGAGAAATCTCCTTTCCCCACATTAGAACATCATTAATAGATTATCATTATAAACTATTTTTTTCCAATATTTCTATCATAATATTTTTCAGGTATTACTTCAGATGTCTGATGTAAGTAACCTCTCCCGAAAATATAGGTATCTTGATAGACAAGTAAGAAATTTTTTCTTACTACATCATTTGCATCAACGTAATAACTGCTATTCCATTGTGCACCAGGTGAATATTTGCCAAATGCATCCAGAATATCATCTTTATTTAATAATTCAGATTTACCCTCAATAACTCTTTTGGCATGTTCTCCAAGTCCAGCAGCAACACAGTAAGCATAAGAAAAAGCCCAGCACCCCATACGTCCACCGTTACCAGTTTCGAGAACAGCATCTTCAACTTTCTTAAGGATTCTTGGCCAATTACCCTTATCTGCTTCTTCGAATTCAATCCCTAAAGCACCCGGATAACCCATTGTTGGAGATGCATAAGTGGCTTCAACATAGATAGCACCAAACTTTGCGACTTGCCTTATAAGAGGTTCATCAAGCGCATCATTTGTAGTAAAAAAAGCGGTATTTTTGCCATATTTCTCTATCCAAGCGGGGACTTTTTCAATAATATACTGCTGAGCACCGGCAACCCCGATCTCACTAGTTGGATCTGGAGCACCTATATTGCCAAATTTTAAGCCAAGGTCTTTACATGTCTCAGCCATAATATCTCTTCTCCTGGAATTAAGCTCATTGCTCATATGTCTCGGGAAAGAAATATGCACAAAAGTATCTGCACCTAATTTTTTTGCACCTAAGACAATTAGGTAACCACGTGATAGTTTATCACTACTTACACAAAGATCAGCAACTTCAGCAATCATTACCGGGTCTTCCTGCGGAGTCCCTGCAAATAAAAGGATATCTGGTCTCAATTCACGAACCCTTCTAAATCCTTCAACTGTTCCTGGAACTGATGATTGAACAACAATAGCTTTCATTAAGGGGTCATCTGCAAAACTAGCAATTTGACTTATTGTTGTTTCCATCTCCGCCATAAAATTATCAGGCCAGGTTAGATGACTAATCATACCGCCATCTGAAACATCCCCATATTCTTTGATCAGTCTTTCTGCCCCTCTAAGTTCATCTTCTTGCTGTGAAACTGTACCTGTCATTATTCCAATATGAAATGGAGCAGCTGCCAATGCAATACTGGAAAGTAAAACAACAAACAAAAAAGCTAATAATAATCTTTTCATTTAAATTAATCTCCTTTAAAATTTTTTAAAACATACTATTTACAAAAATCTTAACTACGAAATGATTTTTTTCTTTCAATCACCCCCCTATTATTCAGTAGCAGTGCTTTCACAAGCTAGTGTAGTGCGTCCAACACTTCTTTACATTTGGCGATCTTCGCCAAAATACGCTCCACCGGAGCGCTCCAGACGAAAATCTTTGGATTTTGGTTGTGATTTTCCAGGTAGTCTTTGATAGCTTTGATTAAGGCTGAGACGTTTTGAAAAGAACCGCGTCGTATCCGTTTGTCGGTGATCTCGCGAAACCAGCGTTCGACTAGATTTAACCAGGAACTGGAAGTTGGTGTAAAGTGTAGATGGAACCGGGGATGCCGTTTGAGCCAGGACTTCACCCGCGGATGTTTGTGGGTACCGTAATTGTCTACAATCAAATGAAGATCCAGTCCGAAGGGGGTTTCTCCATCTA
>DASRME010000163.1:0-4633 GCA_035648095.1 Atribacterota bacterium
AAAATGTGATAGGGGAAGGTTCTTTGTCACGTTAAGTAATTAGGTGTATAATTAAAAAAACCGGGCACAAGGAAATTATTATGCTTTAGCAAAGAAGAAAATTAGGTAAAACCAAGACCTATCATATAATGCTCCGGGGAAATGAGTAAAAAATAGTTTGAATATAATTTATAATTGTGGTAAAATATATGTTTGTGTGCTTGTTACCATTTAGGAAAAGGAAATGAATATGATAAAAAATTTAAATTTAAGAAATATTGCTATTATTGCCCATGTAGACCATGGAAAGACTACTCTGGTTGATGCAATGTTGAGACAAAGTGGTACTTTTCGAAAGAACCAAGAAATAAGAGAGAGGGTAATGGATTCTAACGATTTAGAGAGAGAAAGAGGCATTACTATTTTCTCTAAGAATGCATCTGTTCATTGGCGGAAAACAAAGATTAATATTGTCGATACTCCGGGACATGCAGATTTCGGTGGAGAAGTTGAAAGAATACTTCGAATGGTTAATGGTGTTCTCTTGATTGTAGATGCCTTTGAAGGGCCTATGCCCCAAACCAGATTTGTTTTACGTAAAGCAATGGAATTGAATCTTATTCCTATCGTAGTTATTAATAAAATAGACCGGCCCAATGCTCGGCCTGCCGAAGTATTGGATGAAATCTATGATTTATTTATTGAACTGGGGGCTAATGATGATCAGATCGATTTTCCGGTTATTTACACTGACGCACGTGCAGGAGTTTCCGGATTTTCCGCAGAAGACTTACAGGATGATCTTGAACCTCTTTTTTCAACCATTTTGAAGCATATACCCGCTCCTTTAGTAGACTATAATGCTCCCCTGCAATTACTGGTGACCAATCTTATTAATGATGATTATGTAGGAAAAATAGTGGTTGGACTTATTAGTCGTGGAAAAATCGAAGAAGGGGAAACCGTATTTTTAATCAAGCGGGACAAGAGCCAGGTATTATATAAAGTTGTAAGGCTTTACCTTTTTGAAGGTTTAAAAAGAAAAGAGGTAAAAAAAGCTGAATCAGGAGAAATTGTGGCAATAGCCGGAATCAGTGATGCTAATATTGGAGAGACTATTGCCTGTAAAGAAAAACCGGAGGCTTTATTAAAAATCAAAATTGACGAACCAACTTTAACTATGGATTTTATTGTAAATAATAGTCCATTTGCCGGAAAAGAGGGTAAATTTATTACCTCTCGACATTTAAGAGAGAGGCTGTTTAAAGAAATAGAAACCAATGTAAGTATGAAAGTGGAAGAAGCCGAATCGACAGATACTTTCCATGTTTCGGGAAGGGGAGAGCTTCATCTTTCTATTTTAATTGAAAACATGCGCCGCGAAGGTTATGAATTTCAGGTTTCCAAACCCAAGGTTATTTTTCGGCATATTAATGGAGAAAAGTGCGAACCGATAGAACTGATGACCTGTGATATTCCCAAAGATACCATGGGGGTAGTTATGGAAATTTGTGGAAAAAGAAAAGCAAAATTAATTAACATGATTGATTTTTCTAATGATCAACTTCGACTTGAATTTGAAATTCCGGCAAGAGGGTTAATTGGTTTCAGAGATGAATTTCTTACCAAGACAAAAGGTAAAGGCATTATGAACCACCTCTTTCTTAATTATCAATCCGATAAGGGTTTTATTCCTCATCGGTCCCGAGGAGTCTTAATTGTATTTGAGAGCGGCGTAACCAGTACATACGGTTTATATAATGCTCAAGCAAGAGGTACATTATTCGTAAATTCGGCAACAGAAATCTACCAGGGGATGATTGTTGGAGAAAATAGAAGAACGGGAGACATGGAAGTGAATGTTGCCAAGAAAAAACATGTTACAAATATGCGTGCAAGTGGTTCGGATGAAGCACTTCGTTTAGAGAATCCTCGCCAGTTTTCCTTAGAGCAAGCATTAGATTATATTCAAGAAGATGAATTATTAGAGATTACACCTTCTAACATACGTCTTAGGAAAAAATTATTGGATTCTAACTCTCGTTATCTACAGAAAAAAAGTTTAAAAAATGCAATAGTATGACAGGAGACAGTTCTTTGACACATGTCCCCGATTATAGGTTAATTTGAGGAGAAAAATGATGAAAGATAAAATCAAATTTGAGCACCTTGGCCTTTCTCAAAGGGTTTTGGATGCTATTTATAAGAAAGGTTTTGAAGAACCATCTCGTATTCAAGCCTTAACTATCCCCGTCATGTTGCGAAACGATACCAACATAATGGCACAGGCCCAGACGGGTACCGGTAAAACAGCGGCATTCGGGCTGCCTTTAATAGAAATGATAAACCCCCATGAAAAAAGTGTACAGGCGCTTATCATTACTCCTACAAGAGAGCTTGCCATACAGGTTTCCGAGGAAATTAGTTCATTTAAGGGCGATTCCGGCATCCAGGTCATTCCTATCTACGGAGGGCAATCAATCGATCAGCAACTCAGGCGTCTTAAAAAAGGAGTGCATATTGTTGTAGGTACACCCGGAAGAGTTATTGACCATATCAAAAGAAAGACACTTAATCTCAAGGATATCGAATATCTAATCCTTGATGAGGCGGATGAAATGCTTAATATGGGATTCATTGAGGATATGGAAGAGATAATGAAGCATACCAATCCCCAGAAAAGGACCTTTCTGTTTTCGGCTACCATGCCGTCAAGGATCAAAGTACTTGCGAGTAAATACATGGGGGATTATGAATTTATTACTGTCGAGAAGCAACAGCTTACCACCAATCTTACAGAACAGATATATTATGAAGTCAAAGCTGCTGACAAATTTGAGGCATTGTGCAGGATTATTGATATTGAGGAAGATTTTTACGGATTAGTTTTCTGCAGAACAAAGAATGATGTTGATAGTGTTGCCGGCCATCTTATTGAAAGGGGGTACGATGCTGATGTCATTCATGGTGATATTTCACAGGCCCAAAGAGAAAAGACCCTGGATAAATTTAAGAAAAAGAAGATTAATGTACTGGTGGCAACTGATGTGGCTGCACGCGGTATAGATGTTTACAATATGACCCATGTCATTAATTATTCTCTTCCTCAGGACCCCGAATCCTATGTGAACAGGATCGGTCGTACGGGAAGAGCAGGTAAACAGGGAACGGCCATAACTTTTATTACACCGAGTGAATATAATAGACTGATGTTTATTCTGCGTATAGCAAAGACCGATATAAAAAAGTCAAAAGTACCAAATGTTAAGGATATTATTAAAGCAAAGAAAATGAAGATAAATGAAGATATAACCGCTGTTAACAGCGAAGTGATAGATAATACCTACTATAGTTGGGCCAAAGAACTTCTTGATAATAATAACCCGACACAGATACTTGCCAAATTACTGAATTATAGTTTTGATAATAAACTTAATCCCGGCCTGTATAACGAAATACAGGATTTATCAGGTAAAAATAGAAAAATAGAAATAGAAGGCAGGGCAAGGCTATTTGTGGCGTTGGGTAAGAAAGACAAGATAAGTCCAAGCAAACTGGTAAAGTTTATTATCCAAAATACAGGGGTTAGGGATTCTGCTATTGACCAGGTGGAAGTGTACGATGACTTTTCCTTTATAACTGTACCTTTCAAAGAAGCTGAGATTATTTTAAGTGTCTTTCAAAAAAAATCCGGAAATAAAAAATCATTGGTAGTTAAAGCCAGGAAAAAAAAGTAAAATAGAAACTATAAAAACACATATGAAAATCCTTCTCTGAACCAGCAGATTCAAACTTCTTCTGAAAATTTAGCTTTGACTATTATGTCTATTGTAAATTCTTGAAATTTTATAAAAAGATTTGTTATTTTTTATAAAAAAAGCAGGATATTTTATCTGAATAGTCGAATCAAGATATAAATCATCATCATTTACACTTTCAAGATATAAAGTAAATTATGATGGAAATGTTGATAAAAACCCAGTATTAAATATGAAAAGTAAATAATAAGATGATTTATTTTTATTGCGTTTAACCTAAAAAGTGCATTCATCTATTTTTTAAAATAAGTCATTGAAGATTGATATATTTTTTAATCATGCTGAATAATTTTTCAAATTGTAAATAAAAAAGGAGGGAAGTAGAACAATGAATAAAATATTAAAAGCACAAGTTAAATGGATTCAAGGTACTAAACTGGAAAGTGAAACCAGAGGGTTCAAATTAATCATCGATAAACCTTTAGAAGAGAATGGTACGAATTTAGGCAATAAACCTGCCGAATTGTCACTACAGGCTTTGGGAGGATGTATTCTCTTTGCCTATCTGTATGCTGCTAATAAACTAAGGGTTGATATCGAAGATTTGAAGGTAGAAGTGGAGGGAGAGGTAGTTCCAGGAGGATGGACTGATGAGCAGAATATAGAGAGAACTGGTTTTAAACAGGTTAAATTTGCAGTTCAGGTAAAAACGAAACATTCCGAAGAAACCATTAAAAAAGTACACCAGTTAGCCAAAAAAGTATCACCCATGTTTGATAATTTTAGCCATGCAGTTAAACTGGAAGACTCATTTTCTATTTACTAAATAGGATAAATTCAAGAATCTGTAAACTTAAAAAAAGATATGAGGTCAAATTTTTAAATAAATAGGAATC
>DASRME010000164.1:0-3567 GCA_035648095.1 Atribacterota bacterium
ATTCTTTAACGCCTTCCCTGCTAATCGTTGCCAAGATCAGTGGTAATTTTTGCGATTTTTTGTTTTTTATAACAAATGAGGAGAACAATCTTTTCTTTGCTTCTTTTAATTTTTCCGAATCGTTATAATATATTTCGGCTAAATCTTCGTTAATATTAACTTTACTGCCTACTTTCTTTTTTAAGACAATGCCCACGGATAAATCAATTTTTGATTCTTTTTTTTCTCTGCCTGCTCCCAAAAGCATAGCACTCTCGCCAACTAACCGTGAATCTATTTTCTGTACAAAGCCACTGATATCAGCTTTGATTTTTGTACTATGTTTTGCTAAGGGTAATAATTCTGGGTTATCTACTACTTCTGGATTCCCGCCCTGAGCAGTTATCATCTCTTTAAATTTATTAAAAGCTATCCCTTCTTTTAATATTTTTTCTAATTTGTCTTTCCCTTCTTCATAGTTTTTCACTGCTCCGCCTAATTTTAGCATGTGGGCACCAAGAATCAGGCAAAGGTTACGTAAATCTTCCGGTCCCCTATTCTTCAAAATTTCAACAGCCTCTTTAACTTCCAAAGAATTACCGATAGCAAAACCTAAAGGTTCATCCATGTTTGAAAGGACTGCCACGGTCTCTTTGCCTAACTCTAATCCTATATCTACCATTATTTTACCTAATTTCAAGGCATCTTTATATTCTTGCATAAAAGCGCCGCTACCGGTAGTAACGTCTAATACGATAGCATCTGCACCAGCTGCTAATTTTTTACTCATAATACTACTTACGATTAAGGGAATACTATCTATCGTTCCAGTGACATCCCTCAAGGCGTATAATTTTTTATCTGCAGGAGCCAAATCTGAAGTGGGACTGATAATTGATGCGCCAACTTTTTTGACGATATTTATAAATTGATTTAGACTTAGTTCTGTTTTAAATCCTTTAATTGATTCTAACTTATCGATTGTACCGCCGGTATGACCTAAACCCCGTCCTGATATCTTGGCTACCGGAACACCTGCCGCTGCCACCATGGGAACCAAAGCAAGGGTAGTAGTATCTCCTACTCCTCCAGTACTATGTTTATCTACCTTAATACCAGGAATAGAACTAAGGTCGATAATTTTTCCAGAATGAACCATAGCCATGGTTAGATATTTTATTTCATTAATATCCATTCTTTGAAAATAGATAGCCATCAACATGGCAGACATTTGATAATCTGGAATCCTATCCTTAGAATATTCTTTTACCATGAAACTTATTTCTTCTTGAGTTAATTTTCGACCTTCTCTTTTTTTTATAATTAAATCATAAAATCTCATCTAATGTTTCCTCCCAAATGTATTCTTTGGGAATTAAATTTTTTGTAAAGTCATTTTAGTATTGTAGGGGCACGATGCATTGTGCCCCTACAATAAACTATAATCTAAAAGTCAGAATTTACTTGTAAAATTATCTGTAACATATCATAGGTCCGCTAACTAGAAAACCAGTCAGCTAATTTATCTTGAATCTTGCATTTAAAACTAACGACTATTCACTATTCACTAACGACTACTTTAGAAATAAAGGGACAAAAACCAGAGCAACGATGGACATAACTTTAATCAATATATTCATAGAAGGGCCGGCAGTATCCTTAAGAGGGTCACCGACAGTATCACCTATCACTGCAGCTTCATGGACTTTTGTACCTTTCCCTCCATAATTTCCCATTTCGATATATTTTTTGGCATTATCCCAAGCTCCTCCGGAATTGGCCATCTGTATAGCCAGCAATACGCCCACTAACACTGCCCCAATCAACATTCCTCCCAATGCGTTTGGTCCAAGAATTACTCCTACCAATATAGGGGCAATTATGGCTAACAACCCAGGCAGTATCATTTCTTTCAAAGCTCCTTTAGTGCTAATATCTACACATTTCGCAGAATCTGGTTTAGCTTTTCCTTCTTTCAATCCAGGAATTTCTCTAAATTGCCTTCGAACTTCTTCTATCATTAAAAAAGCTGTTTTACCCACTGCATTTATAGCTAAAGCAGAAAAAAGATAAGGCAAAAGCCCGCCGATAAACATTCCAGCTACCACTATCGGATTGGTTATGCTTATAATTTCTAAACCTACAGATTTGCAATAAGCTGAAAATAGAGCCAAAGCAGTTAATGCGGCAGAACCGATAGCAAAACCTTTTCCAATGGCTGCTGTCGTATTTCCTACAGCATCTAAGGAATCGGTAATTTTTCGAACCTTGGGATCCAGCCCGGCCATTTCGGCAATTCCACCCGAATTGTCAGCAATCGGGCCGTAAGAATCAACAGAAACCGTCATACCGACTATAGAAAGCATGCCTACCGCTGAAACAGCAATACCGTATAAACCCGCGAATTTATTGGCGATTAATACTGTAAAGGCGATCACGAGTAGTGGCATTGCAGTACTTTGCATACCGACAGCCAATCCCGAAATAATGGTAGTTGCTGCTCCAGTAAGTGATGACTTGGAAATTGACTTTACCGGAGAATAATTGTAGGAGGTATAATATTCAGTTATTAATCCGATAATGATACCAGCGAGCAATCCAGCAGTGGTGGCATAAAATACATTTAAACTATTAAATAAAGCATTAGAAAGAAAAGCAGAAGAAATAATAACTAAAAATCCACTTGCCAAAGTTCCTTTGGTTAAAGCAGCGTTTAATTTCTTCTCGCTTTTAGTATTGACAAAAAAGGTGCCAATAATAGAAGAAATTGCCCCACAAGCAGCCAATAATAAAGGGAATATGACTCCTTTAGTTCCTTCAAATAATAATGCGCCCAAAATCATAGTAGAAACAATTGCACCTACATAAGATTCAAATAGGTCTGCACCCATTCCGGCTATATCCCCTACATTATCCCCTACATTATCTGCAATAACTGCCGGGTTACGGGGGTCATCTTCAGGTATTCCTACTTCTACCTTTCCCACTAAATCAGCTCCCACATCTGCTGCCTTAGTAAATATTCCACCACCTACTCTGGCAAATAAGGCTATAGAACTTGCGCCTAAAGCAAATCCATTTATAGTTTCTGGTTCTCTAATAAAGTAATATAAAGTACCTAAACCTAATAATCCAAAACCTGCTACCGACATACCCATCACTGCACCACCGGAAAAAGCAATTTTTAATGCTTTGGTTATTCCTCCCTCTATGGCAGCATTGGCAGTCCTCGAATTTGCTTTAGTAGCAATTTTCATTCCGGTTAAACCTGCCAATCCGGAACAAATTGCTCCCACCACAAAAGATAAGCTGGTAATCGGGCTCCTCAACCAGCCCAGTATAAGAGCAACTATGATAATAAAAAATACTAAAACAGTATATTCTCTTTTTAAAAAAGCCATGGCCCCCTTTTCAATCATATTTGATATTTCTTTCATCAATTCATTTCCCGGTTTTTCTCTAATTACCTTCAGAGAAAGAAATAGAGCAAACATAAGGGCAATGATGCCACTTAAGGGAATTAACAGTTCAATTTGCATATATTATCATTTCCTTTCTTTTTATTTATATTTCATTTCATTTTTAAGT
>DASRME010000165.1:0-3250 GCA_035648095.1 Atribacterota bacterium
AATAAAAATAAAAGTAAGGACTGTTACATTGGGAATAATGGATACTAAATGCTTTAGTTCTTCCCTGCTAAGATTTTCCGGTCTAATTAGAAAATTAAATAATTTCCCCGGTAACCAGTAAAATAAATAACCATGTCCCAGCGAACCTATAGAAGTAGGCAAATTATGAACAGGTACGTTATTGCAGATAATCTCTGCAAACCCATAAGCAATACCATACATTCCAAAAGTTGCAATAAAGGGAGGAACTTTTAATTTTGCCACCAAAAAGCCATTGATAAATCCAGGAATTAATCCTAATAAAAGAGCCGCTAATATCCCTATGGTTATGGCTAAAAGTTGGGAAAATCCTGCTGTCTCCAAACTAACCATTGTTTTTGCGCATACTACCGAGCTAAATCCAACCATAAAACCAACAGATAAATCAATACCACCGGTAATAATAACAAAAGTTTCTCCGGTAGCTAGTAAAAGAACCGTTGTCGCAGATAACAAAATATCTTGCATATTTTTCAAACTAAAATAATTTGTCCCGACAATACTAAAATAAATTATTTCACCAACTAAAAATATAAATATCCACTTTCTGAGAATACTAATCCCAATATTTTTTGGTTTATCGTAATTTATCATTCTTTATACACCAACTCTGGAATGAACTGATCGATTAAAACAGCAATAATTAAAATACACCCGGTTGCAATATATCGATAAAAAATAGGTAATCCCATCATCATCAAGCCATTATTTAAAGTACCAATTAACAATACACCAATGACAGTCCCCCAAATTGTCCCTTTTCCGCCGGTAAGACTTGCTCCACCTATTACTACTGCTGCAATTGCAAAAAGTTCATAACTGGAAGTATATTGAGTATGAACACCCATATTTAATTTAAAAACGAGTAATAAACCGGCGGTTGCTGCAAAAAATGAAGATATAGTATAAATCTTAATCAAATGTAGTGGGACATTAATTCCTGCTCTTATAGCTGCATCTACTTTTCCGCCAATAATATAAGTATGCTGTCCGAATTTAGTTCGGGATAGAATAAAAGCAAATATAATCATGATAAAGGTTATTAATAAAACAGAAAAGGGAATAATTTTTAATAAGCTTAATATATCCTTTCTTTCAGTTAGTTCAGGTTTTATAAATAAGGAAAAACCTTTCTTGGGAGAAAAATAAGCAATGTATGCATTGCCAATGTCTCGTACTTGTAAAGGTAAGAAACCAATAGGAAAACCATCGCAAAGTCTCCAGGCTAAGCCATTAGTAATTCCCCACATGCCAAGAGTGGCAATAAAGGGCGGCACTTTTAATTTAGCCACTAAATATCCATTAATAATTCCAGGAATTAATCCTAATAAAAGCCCTGCAAATGAACCTACTATGATAGAAATAACTGGAGAGTAACCTGCTGCATTTAAATCTCTCATAATAATGGCAGAACTTACACATACAAAACCCATAATAAAACCAATGGAAAGATCAATCCCTCCGCTAATAATCACAAAAGCCTCTCCACTTGCCAATAAAAGCAGAGAACTTATTCCCAGGATAATGTTATTAAAATTAGTCACGCTAAGGAAATTTTCTCCTAAGAAACTAAATAGTATTAGCATCATTACAAGAAAAAGAAATGCCCAATTTTTACCTAAAAAACCTAACGTTCTACTTTCGTTAATTTTATTTAAATTGAATAAAGAGTCGTTGTTTGGTTCAGCCATAACCATACCTTTTCAGGATGAAGATATTAAATGAATGACAGGGAATAAAATAAATACTCCCTGTCATTCATTTTATGTTATAAAATATTCAAGTTTTGATAAAACTTTACTTATAAATATATTTTTGTGCGTCAGGATCATTTACATTTTCCTGAGTAAAAACAAAGAAACCTGGAATTACTTTCTTTGGAATTTCTGCTCCTTCAGTAAGGTACTTGAAACCCCATTCCACACACAAAGATCCCATTTCTCCAGGCATTTGAGCTAAAATTAAATCCAGCTCTTTTCTTTTTAAAGCTTCAATCAAGATTTCCGTTGCATCCCAGGAGGCAATTTTAACAGCTCCTTCTAATCCGGCATTAACTACAGCCTGATATGCGCCTTGAGCACTAAATACATTTACTCCGAATACTCCGCCCAAATCGGAGTTTTTCTGTAAAGCTGCACTAACCTGAGCAACAGCTGTTTCCTGAACATCAAGGCAATATTCCACTCCGACTAACTCCATGTTAGGGAATATCCCTATTCCCGCCCGGAAACCCAATTCTCTATTCATTACACTTGATGTATCTGGATTAGTATTTTCTAAAAATACTTTTCCTTTTCCACCCAGCATTACCGCCAATTGTCCGGCAACCACTTGACCGCCTAAGAAATTATCCGTTCCTATATAAGAAAGAGGGAAATCATAATTACTTGGTTTGCTATAGTCTCCATCTCCAAGATAAGTATCGACAGTAATAATTGGGATACCACTATCATAAATTTCTTTCAAAACAGGAATTAAGGCTTCTGTGGAAGTAGGAGCAGTAAAGAGTAAATCAATATCCCCTCTTGCAACCAAAGCTTTCAATATCGGTACCTGATATTCAGGTCCCCATGCTTTAGGATATTCTCCAACAATTAATTCTACTCCTAATTCTTCTGCTTTAGCTTTGGCACCTTTCTCCATAGTAAAGTAGAAGGGGTCAGCAATACCAGGCATAAAGGCAATTTTCAATGCTGCTGCACATGTCATAGACATAAAAGATAAAACTAAACAGATTAACAGTATAGTAATAACAATCTTCTTCATTTTTTTCCTCCTTAATAATAAATTTATTTCCTTTAACAAATTTTCAAAAACAAGATAGTAAATTATTAACTATTTTTTTCTCCTTCAATTTCACCTCCTTAAATTTTTTATCTCCACTCGATGCCAACAAATTACTCCACTCTACTTTTTCTTCCTTTGCCTGCATAAAAGAAATTTTTATAATAAAACTATAAATTTCCCAATTGATTAGCTATCCTAAATTTCTGAACTCTTTTTTTCTAACCAATGGACCATAGCGTAAATTCCTGCTCCACTAGACACTGCATTAGATGAGATACTGGAAAATTGAATATTCACTACTTGTTCTCCAAATAAATAATGAGATACAATTTTCCTAATCGGTTGGATTAAAGGTTCTCCCAAGATAATCATTTTCCCTCCGATAAATACGGTCTGGGGTCCAATCATATGAATAGCATTTACA
>DASRME010000166.1:0-4215 GCA_035648095.1 Atribacterota bacterium
GATATAAATAGCAAAGAGAGTTAGATTGGAGAAATATTTAATGGAAGATAAACTAAATAAAAAAGTAGTATTATTCATAGCTACCTTGGGAGCATTTATTGTACCATTTATGCTGTCATCTATTAATATTGCCTTACCTTCCATAGGTAGAGAGTTTGCAATGAATACAGTTTTACTTAATTGGATTGTACTATCTTTTATGTTATCCGTAGCTGTTTTCATTTTACCATTTGGAAGAGTAGCAGATATTTTTGGCTCAAAGAGGCTTCTTCTTTATGGTATGTCAGTTTATACTGTTGCCTCTATACTTTGCGGTATATCCTTTAACGCGGGTATGTTAATTGCCTCTAGAGTTTTACAAGGAATAAGCGGTGCAATGATATCCGTAACCATAGTATCAATGCTAAGTTCGGTGTATTCTCAAGGAGAAAGGGGCAGAGCACTTGGAATTAATGTAGCTGCAACTTATATCGGTTTATCTTCTGGCCCATTTTTTGGCGGATTTTTAACCAAATATTTAGGCTGGAGAAGTACTTTCTTTTTGGTTGTACCCATAGGAATTACTATTATTATTATTTTATTGAGATTAAGTCAGGACTGGGCTGAAGCAAAGGGTGAGGAGTTTGATTATAAAGGCTCGGTAATTTATGGGGTTGGTCTTTTTGGGGTTATATATGGCCTTTCTCTTATTCGCTCCTTTTGGGGTATTATGCTAATATTCATGGGATTTATATTAATGCTTATTTTTGGTGTTTATGAAAATAGAGTGAAAAATCCTATACTGAATATGGCTTTAATAAAAAACAACAAGATACTTACCTTTTCATCTCTTGCGGCATTAATTAATTATAGTGCGACTTTTGTCATTAGTTATCTATTGAGCCTGTATTTACAGTATATTAAAGGTTTTGACCCCCAGCAAGCGGGTTTAATCTTGATAGCACAACCATTAGTTCAGGCTTTGTTCTCACCTCTTGCCGGCAGGTTGTCGGACCGAATTGAGCCTCAAATAGTTGCTTCCTTGGGTATGGCGGTCACTTCAGCTGGTCTTGCCTTTTTTATCTTTCTAACTGAAAATACCAGCATACAATATCTTATTGTCGCATTATCGGTAGTCGGTTTTGGCTTTGCGCTTTTCTCATCACCGAATACTAATGCGATTATGGGTTCAGTAGCAAAAAAATACTATGGTATTGCATCTGGGATTATTGGTTCAGCACGTTCAGTGGGGCAGGCTTTTAGTATGGGAATCACTTCGGTGGTTATGGTCTTTTATATGGGAAATGTTCAAATCAGCCGTAGTAACCACCCCAATTTTCTTATTAGTATTAAAGTTACTTTTATTATACTTACAATACTTTGTTTTTTCGGTATATTTACTTCTATTGCGAGAGGTAAAATAAATAAAATAGAAGAATAACCTAACAGAAAGGTTAGAGATTAAGGAACATGAGGAACAAGGACCGCCAAAAATTTATAATCACTGAAGGGATTTATTATGAAAAAGAATAGTCAGATAAAAGTGATAGTAGCGGGTAAATATTTTGCTGCATCTTATGATTATTTAAAGTCTGAGCTGCCGGAGATTTCAATAGAGATGGTAGAATTTAGAGATTTTATAAAAAAAGCAGAAAAAGCTCAGATTATTATTCCGGCCATGGCCAAGGTAGATGAAGAAATTTTTAAAAAAGCTTCTTGTCTTCGTTTGGTTCAACAGTGGGGAGCTGGTTTGGATGGCGTTGATATTGCTGCCGCTACAGTTCACCAAGTCGCAGTTGCTAATGTACCTACCATTGGAAGTGGAAATGCTGAATCAGTAGCAGAGTGGTATGTTATGGCAGCTCTTGCTCTTAGCCGTAGAACATGCGAGATTAGGTCTCAGGTAAGTAAAGGCTATCCTTGGGGTACTCCTCTCGGGCAAGCCCTATATGGACGTACGGCTGGATTAATTGGCTTTGGAGGTATAGGAAAAGCTTTAGCTATCCGCTTAAGGTCATTTCAAATGAAAACAATAGTCATCAAGAAACATCCAGATAAAATTACCGAACAAGATTTAGGAGTAGAATGGATAGGTGGTATGAAAGATTTGCCGCAGTTGTTAAAAAGAGCAGACTACTTATTCCTCTGTGTTCCTCTAAATTCAGAGACTAGAAATATGATTGATGAACGGGAATTATCTTTACTTCCTAAAGGTGCTTTTATTCTCAATGCCGCACGAGGTCCAATTATAAATAAAAATGCTTTAATGAAGGCTTTGGATAGTGGACATTTACGAGGTGCTGCTTTAGATGTATATTGGGAAGAACCTCCGGAACCGAAAGATCCGATTTTGGATTATTCCAATGTCTTGGCTACTCCCTACATTGCCGGAGTAACCGATGTTTCTTATCAGGGGATAGCTGCTAAAGTAGCAGAAAATATCCGTAGAGTAATGAGTGGAAAACTACCTATATACTGCGCTAATCCAGCTTTAAAAGCAGGTTGGCTAAAAAAATCATAAAATGTAAAAAAAGGAACAGAAAATCATTATCTGTTCCTTTTTTCCCTTAACAATAGGAGGGTTAGTGTAAACTTTAGTGGGGTAGTTAGATAATTTAAAAAATATTAAAAAAGGTGTAGACTTACCTATACAAAACAAACCCTTTTTAACAAAGGAGGTAAGCTACACCCATGAATACTATAACAATAACTTTCCCCGAGGTCAAGGTAAATACAGAGATAAAAGATTTAACCTTTGATAGCATAGAAGATATGATCTTTGAAATATCCCAGCATATAGCCCGTAAGGTATTTGAAAAAGCCATTACCGATATCGATGATTACCTGCGCAATAAGAGAGAAAGAGGGAAACTTAAAAACACCGGTAAAAGAGAAAAATACTTCTTAACCCGTTTCGGTGATATCCTCTATTTCCGTACCCGTTACCAAGACAAAAAGACTGGTAAAAGTTGTTATCTTTTAGATGAGGCCTTAAGTATAGTTAAAAACCAACGCCTCAGTCTATCTCGAGCCAGGATAGAAAATTTTCTTTCCAGTCTTTCCTCTTACCGGGAGGTAGTAACCCAGGCCAGACTCTTACTGGGTAACTTCCGCTCTCATGAAGCTATAAGACAATCAGTAATAAAAGAAGGCAGTCTGATCATCGAAAACCAGAAGAAGAAACTAAAACAGATAGAGAATCTAGATTACCCGGATAAAGAGGCCCCTGATGCTGCCTACCTGGAAGCAGATGCTACCTATATTAGCTTACAGCATAAAGGTAAGAAGGAAAAAGAAAAGCTGGAAGTAAAACTAGGAGTAGGCTATAGCGGTAAAGAAGCCCGCTATAAAACAGGTAAATCCAAAAGACTAAAGGAGAAATTTACCTTTATCGGTACCGGAAAAGACTTTATGGAAAAATTAAGCCTGATAGCAGAAGAAAGACTCTCCCTCTCCAAAGTAAAAAAGGTCATCTTCGGCGGAGACGGAGATTCCTGGATCACCTCCGGGATTAAAGATTACTTTTCTTCTGCCACTTATATTCTTGATCTCTACCATCTTTATAAAAAATTTAAAGAATGTCTGTCCAAAAGGAAAGAGGAACAGAAGGTAATAAAAAATCTGCTGTTATCTAACCAGATAGATCAGGGTTTATCTGTCATAGACCAGTTAATCAGAAATCCCTATGACCTTAAAGAAAAAGATAATCTAGTAAAACTATATACCTACATATCTCGCAATCGCCAGGGGATTAGCAATCAGTTTAAACTAAAAGAGCAAGAGATAGGAAGAGCTGGAGCGATAGAATCAAACGTCAATAAAGCAATAGCTGCTCGCTTTAAAAAAAGAGGGATGAGTTGGAGTAAACCGGGAGCCCTGGCTCTCTTAAAGATAAAAGAGACCATCTTAAATAACGAATGGGACGACTGGTGGGAGACCGAAAGAGAACGAAATATTAAAGTAGACAAATACAAACCACCTTTACCTGCTTCTTGCTTTAAGAAAGAAACAGAGTCTTCTCCTCTTATCGAGGTAACCATACCTGCATTCATTGGACCGGATCAGGGCAAACCCTGGGTGGGTGTTTTGCGTAAACTTACTGAAGTAGGATATTATTAATCAGTTAAAGAAACATTTAAGAAAGAAGATTAAGATGTATTACTGTAACCTAAATAACATAAGGATAATTGTGCTTATTGGTAAAAACAATAAGCCTTAATAAAACAAAGGGTAGGT
>DASRME010000167.1:0-2121 GCA_035648095.1 Atribacterota bacterium
AAACCACAGCTAATTTTCATTTGTTTTGAGTATATCTATTATAGTAGGTGTAAAAATTAAAAGATACTTTTTATTTATATGAAAGAAATCTGTTCTGTCCGGCGTATGATAAAATGAGTACTTATAATAAACAAAATTTCCCATACACTATTTTGATAAATTATAATAAATTATACCTGAAAGAAAAAATATGATTGAAAAATTTAAAAAATATGTTACATTGTTAATAATAATCTTTATTTTAGTAGCTTTTAGCTCAATATCCATCTACGCCTGGGATAACTGCCCTTATGGTTTAGAAGATGATCCTTATCCGGGGGAATGTAAAAGGTATATCGATACAGACGGTGATGGTATTTGCGACCGTTCTCAACCAGCTCCGGAAGATCGTAATGCAGATATTGCCTTAAGCGACAATAATATAAATGAAAATATTAAAGATGATATTAGTTATTTTGAAGAAATAAAGGAGAAAACTGCGGGAGGATTTTTTATTGCCGAAGCAGCTTCTACTCAAAAAACAGTTTCCGATTCTTCGTCTACCGAGAGGAAATCTCTACCCGATTATAATTTTTTAGAAATTTTTTTTATAACTCTCCTAATATATTTTGGTGGAAAATTCCTGACTCGAAAATCAGAGATAAGCGTATGTCAGGAAAGAAAATTTTGGAATATTCTTTTATTAGTCAGTTTTATCGGTTCAGCCGGAATGGGAATGATTCTGGTATTTATTAGAGACTATAATTGGTTTAGGTCCATTAATTTTAACTTTTTATTCTGGCATGTCGAATTTTCTATTGCTATGGCTCTATTAGGCATATTTCATGCTCTCTGGCATTTAAAATATTATCTATCCATCCTTAAAGGTAAAAATAAAGGCAAGATTTGCAAATCCTAAAAAGTAGAAAGAATTAAAAATCATGGATATAAGCTCGGAGTGTATTAATAAAACTGATGAACAGATAGTAGTCCTGACTTTGAAAAATCAGGATTACTATCTATGTTTGATGAAACGTTATGAGGCCAGGCTTCTGAACTACATTTTAAAAATATCTAATACAAGCAGAGAAGATGGAGAAGATATTTTACAGGAAGTATTTATCAAGGCTTATCAAAACTTAAATGATTTTGATTTAAATTATAAATTTTCTAACTGGATATATAGTATTGCTCACAATACTACTATTAGTACTTTTAGAAAGAAAAAAGTGCGTCCTCAAACCGTTTCCTGGGAAGATAAAGATTTAAATAACCTATTGGAATCTACTTTAGCTATAGAAGATACAAGCCTTCAAAAATTAACTTATAAACAGATTTTAAAAAATATTAATCAACTGCCGGTAAAATACAAAGATGTATTAATTTTAAAGTTTGTGGAAGAAAAAGATTATCAAGAGATAAGTGATATTTTACATAAACCAATGGGCACTATAGCTACGCTGATAAACCGAGCTAAAATATCTCTTAAACAAGGATTAGAGAAGGAGGATATTAAACTCTAGAATTATGAAAAATATAAGCAATGAAGTTCTTAAAAAAATAAAAGATAATAATATTAAACCAAAACCCCTCTGGTACTTTATAACTAAAAATTATTTTATCTGGTCGGTATTTGGGATTTCGATCATCTTGGGTAGTTTCGCCTTTAGTATGGTTCTGTTTATCATTAAACAGCTTGATTGGGATATCTATCACTATATGGGAGATAATTTTTTAAGCACTGTCTTTGTAAGTTTACCGTATCTCTGGTTAATATTTCTAATCCTATTTACCGGAATAGCTTACTATAATTTCATTCACACCAAAAGAGGTTATCGATTCAAATTGATGTCAATCCTCTTGATGAGTTTAATCATTAGCATTATTTTAGGAACCGGTCTTTATTTTAATGGCTTTAGTGAAAGATTAGAAAATATCTTTTCAGAAAATATTCCCTATTACAACCGATTGGTTTATTCCTGCGAAGAACAATGGATGAAACCCGAAAGAGGGCTTTTAGCAGGAACAATTATAGAAACAGGACTTCCTGAAAACAATTTTATACTCCTGGATTTGGAGAATAACCGCTGGAAAATCGAGGCAAGTAAAGTTATCTGGAAAGGTAAAACAACACCGGTAGTT
>DASRME010000168.1:0-2118 GCA_035648095.1 Atribacterota bacterium
AACATGAGCTGTCAAATACAATTATATATGTTCAGAAAAGGGCGGACTTCAAAGATTTCCAACGATTAGATACGCTAATCCCTGCTGTTGAGAAGTTTCACGAAATGAAGTTTATCAAAAAACCGGAAATAATTATTTTTAATGATAGTCCCGGATTTATGCGTCACACATTCTCCAAAGCCAGATTTTCTGCCTATCCGAGCGGCCGACTACTCGTTTCACCATGGGGTTTGAGAGAAGACCGGGAAGGTATAATCTCACTCGAAATATATATACGGCATGAACTTTCGCATGTTCTCCTGATGCAATATATGAGTTATTTAGAAGCATATCATTATCCTCAATGGGTATTGGAAGGAATTGCCGTATATAGCGCAAATCAAATGGGAACTTCATTCTATCCCGGCAAAGATGAAACTTACCATGATATAGCAGAGGGTAATTTTTTACCACCTCTTGACTATAAAACTGATAAAGAAGATAACGCAAAACTTAATGTTAAATACCCAATTGCATTTAAGTATTCTGAATTTGCCTGTATTGTGGATTATTTAGTAGCTACCTATGGAAAAGAAAAACTTTTAATATTCATGAAGAAACTTATAGATAATAGTGATAACAATGAAGTATTTAAGGAAGTCTATAATGTTGATTTCTTAAAAGTCATACAGAATTTTAAGAAACAAGTAATTGAGAATGAAAAAACAAAGAGAAGAGATCTTCTATTTTAAATATACACGTCAGTCAGGACTGGGTAATTGGATACTTTGGGTGTTAAGTCAGCCTTGCAGCAAAAGGGATTACAATTGCAGAAAAAGCTTACTTATGGCCAATTCCGGTTACTGAATTAAACTTTAACAAAGCTCTTGATCCTGCAACTGATCAGAATCCGGATTATTAAATTTTATATTATTTGTCCCGGCCCAAATTTTTCGGCCGGGACTTTTAAAATAAATCAGCTATGTCAAAATTAGGAAGAAGGACAATGCTCAAAACGGTGGGCAGCATTTCAATGGGAAGTTTTATCCTTGTTTTCGGGAAAGCACCTAACGTGAATAAACAATCGGAAAAAAAGGTTTTTAGACAAACTTCAGTTGTGTGCAAGTCGATGAATATCCCGAGGTAGTTTCTGGAGAAGATTGATATTAAATAAGATTCTTTTTGTTTTATCTTTGAATAACAATCAATAAATTAATGTGAAATGAAAAAAATCAAATCTATTATAGTCTCGCTCTTCGGTGATATAGAGAAGACTGATTCAGAAAGATATTTTTTAACTTTTGGAAGTTTTATTATATCCGTTTTTTCGTTACTTATGTCTGGTTTTCACCTTCTTTTGGGACTTAAATTTGCTCCTGTATTTCTTACAGCTATCGGTTCACTGGTTTTTTTAGGTCTTTTTTTTCTGGTAAGATTTGGTAGTTCCCTATTTTTCCCAAAAGTTTGCTTAACATTATTCGGACTTATCATGCTTGACTTTTTATGGTATCTTAAATATCTATCCAATGGTCCTTTGCTTTTATTTATTCTAATATTTGGAGCCCTTATTCTATGGATATGGGATGGGAAATACCTGACTATTTTACTAACAGTTTATTTCCTGAATCTTATTATCCTCTTTATAATCGAATTTAATGCCCCCGAATCCCTATTCAAATATCCTGATTCCAGAACCAGAAGTATAGATATTTATTTAAGCTTTCTGTTTTATTCCTCACTGATGATTCTCTTTCTTACAATAGTTAAAAAGGATTTTATTCGTCAAAAAGAGAAAGCAATTAAGTCTGATAAGCTTAAATCTGCTTTTCTCGCAAATATGTCTCATGAGATAAGAACACCGATGAACGCTATTGTAGGATTTAGTAAACTACTTAGCAATAGGACTGATTCTGACATCAAACAACAATATATAAACATCATACAAAATAGTAGTGACCATCTTTTGAGACTGGTAACTGATATTATTGACCTTTCAAAAATTGAAGCAGGAGACCTGAAGATTATACATTCGAATTTCAGTATTAAGGACCTTTTTATCGAATTAAAAGAATTCTATTCGCTTGAACTTTTAAGAAGAGAAAAACCTGACATCCAACTTAAATATATTCTTCCTGATGC
>DASRME010000169.1:0-5546 GCA_035648095.1 Atribacterota bacterium
AGTTCCCTCGTTTTGGTAATAGTTCAAACATAATTAAGAAATATTTTGATACAATTAAATAGATTATGCTATATGTTAAGAGGAGGAGCAAAAATGAGAAAGTCACCTAAAGAGATAGAAATAGAAAATGAAATATTAGCAATGTTGAGTGGGAAACCAGCCATGGCAGCTTCTTTAATTTTTAATGATGAAGAAACACAGGCTTTGCGAAATTATGCCAACACAGTATCTATAAAAAGATTGGGCTATAATGACCATGGCCCGGTTCATATGAATAAAACCGCATTAAATGCTTTGATTATGTTTGATATATTAAGTAAAGCCGGAATTAAGTTTAACCTGGAAGAAGAAAATATTGGCACTGTAGAAGATAGTAAAGTGGCCGTATTAATATCATCTTTGTTACACGATGTCGGCATGTCAGTAGGTCGGGGAAATCACGAGCTGATAGCAGTTGTTTTTGCTGCGCCGATTATCGAGAGAGTCTTAACCAGGATCTATGATAAAGATATTGAAAAGAAAACCATTGTTCATTCTGTAATTGTTGAAGGCATTGCAGGACATATGGCTACACAGGATATTCATTCTCTGGAAGCCGGACTGGTATCAATCGGAGATGGATGTGATATGGAAAAGGGCAGGGCTCGGATTATTTTTCTCTTATCCCGCACCCCTAAAGTGGGAGATATTCACAAGTATTCTGCTAACTCTATTGAAAAAGTAGAAATTATCGAAGGAGAAGAGAAACCTATTAGAATAATTGTAGAGATGACAGAATCGGTCGGTTTTTTCCAGATAGAAGAAGTTCTCTTCCCTAAGATTTTATCTAATCCGGCAAAACCTTATATAGAGCTTTATGGCGAGGTAACAGGAGAAGAGATGCGGCGCTATCTGTAAATAAGTATCTCGTATCTCGTGAATCGTATTTCGTTAAGATGGTTAGCCAGTTAGCCAGTTTACCGGTTACCCGGTTTAAGAATTAAAATTATTTTGGTTAGCTGTATCAATTGTTACTCTCATCATTTAACTTTAGGACTCGTATTTGAAATTAATGATTAGAATTAACTGGTTAACTGGCAAGACGGGTAACTATATACGCGATACGATATACTAACGACTAATTTAATTGGTAAATTGGAGAATTGGTCAATTGGTGAATTTGCGCTAACCGGTAAACCGGGTAACCGGGTAACTGGCAAACTAATTTGGAGAGAGAATATGGAAGAAAAAAATCTTTATTACCAAAGTACCAGGGGAAGTAAATACAAAGTTTTATCCGCAAAAGCAATTATTAAGGGTATTGCTGATGATGGAGGGCTATTTGTTCCCGAGACCATTCCTCGGGCAGATAAGGATGTATATAAATTTAAAAGTACTGATTATAAAGAATTATCCTTTTTAATAATGAGAGAATTTCTAACTGACTACCGTCAAGATGAGCTAAAAGATTGTATAAATAAAGCTTATAATAATAAATTTGATACAGAGATCATTACTCCTCTTAGTAAAAAGATGGGAGTATATTTTTTAGAGCTTTATCATGGACCGACCCAGGCCTTTAAAGATATGGCCTTATCCCTGCTCCCGTATCTTTTAGAAAAAGCTGCCCAGAAATTAAAACTTAACCAGGAAATAGTTATTTTAACTGCCACTTCCGGTGATACCGGGAAAGCGGCTCTTCAAGGTTTTGCCAATGTAAGCGGGACCAAAATAATAGTATTTTTCCCTTATAAAGGAGTCAGTAAGATACAAGAGAGACAAATGCTCACCCAACAAGGAGCAAACACTTATGTGATAGGCTTAAAAGGAAATTTTGATGATGCACAAAGAGGGGTAAAGGAGATATTCGAGGACCTAGCTTTTAAAAAAAGGATAGAAGAGAAAAACTATATCTTCTCTTCGGCAAATTCTATAAACATAGGCCGCCTCATTCCCCAAATAGTATATTACTTTTATGCTTATTTGAAAATGTTAAGCGAGGGCGAAATTAAGAACAATGAAAAGATTAATATAGTTGTTCCTACCGGTAATTTCGGAGATATTCTGTCGGCTTACTACGCCAAAGAGATGGGATTGCCAGTGAATAAATTAATCTGTGCTTCTAACGAAAATAAGGTACTGGCAGATTTTTTTGAGACCGGCGTTTACGATAAACGGAGAAAATTAGTCATGACTACTTCTCCTTCCATGGATATCCTGGTATCAAGTAATCTAGAAAGATTGTTATGGGCGATAAGCGAAATGGAAGCTCAAAAAGTAAAGGAGTTAATGAATTCCTTAAAAGAGAAGGGTTATTACCGGATAGATTCTGAAATGAAGAAAAAATTAAAGGATTTTTACGGCGGTTTTGCCCCCCAGGAGGAATCCCGTCAATGCATAAAAGAGATATTCGAGAAGTCGAAATATTTGATCGACCCCCATACAGCAGTAGCTTATGCAGTATATAAAAAATATATCAAAGAAACCGGGGATAAGACCAGGACAGTTATTGTAGCCACAGCCAGTCCTTTTAAATTTACGAAAAGTGTCATGGAATCAATAGATAGTCAGTACAAAAAATTTGACGATTTTGAATTAATAGAGAAGATGTCTGATTTGGCCCAAATTCCCATTCCGCCAGGGATAAGGGGTATTGAGAAAAAGCCTATCCGGCATAAAATAGTTTGTGAAAGAGAGGAAATGAGGGTAAAGATAGCTGAAATCTTAAACCTATAGAAAGGAAAAATCAATATGAAAATATCTTTTTTTGGTGCGGCCAAAATAGTTACCGGGTCCAACTTCTTAATTGAAACCAGGAATACCAAATTTTTAATAGATTGTGGAATGTTTCAGGGGAGCAAATCGATTAACCGGATGAACTACCAACCTTTCCGCTTTAATCCTAGTGAGATAGATTTTATGGTTCTATCTCATGCTCATATAGACCACAGCGGAAGGATACCCAAATTGATAAAGAAAGGATTTAAAGGGGACATATACTCTACCAAAGCAACGGTTGATCTATGTTCCATCATGCTCCCTGATAGCGGACATATTCAAGAGATGGAGAATAAGTGGGATAATCAGAAGAGAAGAAGATCAGGAGAAGAGTTGAGAGAGCCTCTTTATACCATGAAAGAAGCGGAAGAGAGCCTGAGATATTTTAAGCCGGTTCACTATGACCAAAAAATAGAATTGAACGAGGAAATTACTTTAAGATTTAGAGACGCCGGGCATATATTGGGGTCCTCCATTATTGAGTTGTGGATAAAAGAAGAGGAGGGCAAAGAGACCAAGTTGGTATTTTCAGGGGATTTGGGCAGGCGGGATAGGCCCATTTTAAGAGACCCTTACCTTATCGATGAAGCAGACTATCTGATGGTAGAATCGACTTACGGAAATAGACTGCACCCCCCTTCAGAAGATGATGCCAAAGAACTAATCTCTATTATAAATGCTACCGTAAAAAGAGGAGGGAATATAGTCATTCCTTCTTTCGCAGTGGAAAGAGCCCAGGATATAATCTATGAGCTAAATAAATATTATACTGAATACATTAAAAATAAAGACCAGGATTTTTTAAACGTACCGGTTTATGTAGATAGTCCGCTAACTGCCTCGGCGACAGAGATATTTTTAAGAAATCCCGACTGTTTTGATGAAGATACTTTAAATCTCATAAAAATAGGGAACAACCCCTTGGATTTTCATAATTTAAAATTTACTAAAACTGTGGAGGAATCTAAACAATTAAATCTATCCCGGGAAAGTAAAGTAATCATTTCAGCCAGCGGGATGTGCACTGCCGGAAGAATAAAACATCACCTGAAACATAATCTTTGGAGAAAAGAATCCAGTATCGTATTTGTCGGTTACCAGGCAGAGGGAACTTTGGGCAGAAGGATAAAAGAAGGGGAGAAAGTGGTCAAAATATTCGGCGAAAAGATTCAGGTAAATGCTGAAATACATTCTTTGGAGGGTTTTTCAAGTCATGCGGATAGAGAAGGAATAATGTGGTGGATAAAAGGCTTTAAAAACAAACCCCAAAAAATATTTGTAGTCCATGGAGAAGAGGAAGCGACTAGAGAAATGTCTAAAATAATTGAAGAAGAATTAACAATTAAGACCTATATACCAGAATTAGGAGAAAGTTTTTCTATTGAAGGGGAAAGCGTTTTACCTGTCGGAAGATTAGAGATAGATAGAAGAAGTAAAGAACTTAGAGACATAGAGAAAAATATAGAAGAAGTAGAATCAATATTCTTGCCAACACTTCAAAGATTAGGATACGAGATGAACAGTGGCACTAATAGCGAAAAACTAAATAACATTAAAAATAAATTGATTGAGATACAAAAAGATATGTTGGATTTAAATATGTTATTAGCCGAAAAGAAAAAAGAAGTAAATAATAAAAATAAGTTCTAAAATTCAAATCAAAAGCGGACTCTAAATTTAAATTTAGAGTCCGCTTTTATGTTGGAGTCAAAGAAGAGGGTTAAGTTTTTCTTGCAACTTTTCTTTTGGCATTACTCCTACGGTACGGTCAACTTCCTTGCCTTCTTTAAAGATGATTAAAGTAGGTATCCCCTGGATACCGTATTGAGCTGCAATATTCTGGTTCTCATCGGTATTTAATTTACATACCTTGAGTTTACCCTCATTTTCTTCTGCCAATTTTTCAATAGTTGGGGCTAACATCCGACAAGGCATACACCAGGGAGCCCAAAAATCTACCAATGCAGGGAGGGTAGATTTTAACACTTCTTCTTGAAAATTACGGTCAGTTACCACTACTTCTAATGATTTTTTATTTTCCATCGCTTCTTTCCTCTTTTCTTATTTAAATTTTACAATATATTGCTATTTTTGGTGAAGAATTTCACTAATTAATTCTAGTCCTTCTTTTACTAGTTTTACTTCTCTTACAGAGAGGTTTTTCCTGATTCTATATTCACAATTATTTTTTTCCTGCTCGATCTGTTTTCTAATTTTAACTCCTTCAGAGGAAAGAGATATAATAAAAGATCTTCTGTCTTCAGGATTCTCCATTCTTAGTAAGTATCCCCTTTTAACCAAACTGTCTATTATTCTACTTCCTCTAGAAATAGATAAACCCATTTTTTTAGATAAAGCATTACAGGTGACTCTTTCTGCTGCCTCGATTTCCATAATCCCTTTGTATTCAGCTAAAGATATCTTACAGAAGGTGCGGATCTGTTCTTCATCTTCCATACAACCTTTTTTTAATTCAATTATAAGATCTACTAAGCTCTTTTCCATCTCCTCATTAACCTCTGTGCCATTAGCAATATTTGCTAATAACAAGTATATATGGTAAAATTATTTTTGTCAAGTATTTTTTAAATAATTTTAATCTTTAAGGAGAATTGATTTTAAAAAAGCAGGAAAACACTAAAATTCGTCTTTAGAATTATATTTAGGAATTGTATTGTGATAGAATAAATAAGGTTAATGAGCGTCGAGTGTATCGTATTGTGTATTTCGTAAAGAGAAAATATTTCCAGACTAAAGAATTAAAAAAGTTTTTACTAATATATTAATAT
>DASRME010000170.1:0-2016 GCA_035648095.1 Atribacterota bacterium
CTTGATGTATATCTTCCATTAGAATTAATCTTAGATTTAATAAATTAAATAAAAAATAATAACCGAAATGAGAAGAGGCAATTTTTGATATGGAAATAAGTTTTGAAAAAACATTTTTGAGGTCATAGAAAGATCCTTTTACCCTGTGCTGGACATGGACCTCTTCTACAAAACGAATTTCACGATTACTGCACCATTTATATCCTCTTTTTCTAAATAATTGGTAAATTTTCTCATTATAAAAATTTGGCCCTAAAAGAAAAGGGGCTCTGAAGCCTAACAATCTTTTACCCGTTAGAGCTAAAAAAATATTTTCGGTTTTTTGCAATAATTGGTTAAGGTCTTTCATCGAGACTTTATTAAAATTTTCATGCAGATAGCCGTGAAAAGCTATTTCATGGCCTTCATTATCTATTTTTTTTATGATGTCAGGATGAACCTCTATTATTTTCCCGCAAGTACAAAATACTGCTTTTATATGATATTGTTTTAAAATTTTTAAGATATTAAGTACTGTTTTTTCCAAGTCATAATCTGTATTAAAAGGCATACCCCATTTTCCTTCAAAATCAAAAAAAATCATTGTATATTTCATTTCGAATAAACTCCCTCAATTTCATCAACAATCTTATCCCAATCATATTTTTTTGCTAAATCTATACAGGCTTCTTCCATCTTTCGGCCTGAACTATTTTCTAAAATTCTCATAATCCTTTTGGCAATTTCTCTTTCATTGAGTTGACAGGCAAAGCCATTTTCCCCTTCTTCGATAAGATCCCTGGCAGCATTGTCTTGATGATCAATAGTTATCACCGGTATACCACAGGCATTTGCTTCAATCACAACCATTCCGAATCCTTCTCTGGTCGATGGCAACATGAAAACTCTTGATGATTTCATTAGTGCACAAACATCATCATGATTATCTAAAAAACCTAAAAATACAATATTTTTTTCCAGGTTTAATCTTTGAGATAAACCTATAAGTTTCTTTTTCTCGGACCCCTCCCCAATTATCAGACATTTAATATCGGGAATGCTCTTTTTTAAAACAGCTATTGATTTTATTAGCACATCGACATTTTTATTGGGAAATAATCTTCCTGCAAAAATAACATCTGATTTTTCGGAAGATGCAGGGACTCTTCTTATTTTCTCAAAATCAACCCCATTAGAAATAGTAATGATGTCTTTTTTTGAGAACAAATCATTTTTTAACTTATTTGTTGTGTGTTCTGATACAGAAATAATTCTGTCCGGCATCCGAGCACTTAGTTTTTCTACAAGATAACCGAATATACCCGGATGTCCAAGATAGCTTTTCCAATATTTTGCACCCCAAACTTCATGCCAGGTAGAAAATAATTGTTTTCTTTTAATAAGAGATACTATTTTACAACTGAATAATGAAAAATACGGAAAACCACAGCAATCAATCACATCAAAATCTTCTTTTATTAATTTTAAACAAATAAAACCAAAATAAATAGCTTCTTTAATTGATCTTTTTCCATTGTTTTTATATAGATATTTTGGCATGCAAATTCCGTGATAATACATGCCTTTTTTCTTAATAACTCTGTCCCCATCCCAAAATTTCATCCCATAAAGATGCACTTGATGGCCTTTTTTAGCCAGCCTTTTACCGATCTCGTAAAATCTTTTTTCTCCACCGCCCTTTATATATGGATAAATTGCGTCATAAACCAAGGCAATTTTAATCTTTTTCATTTTGCTTAGCTTTAATCAAAAATTCTTTTATTTACTAGATGAAGAATATTGCCAATACCGTCCTTGAGAGTACTAAGTTTAACCTCTCCTACCCTTGTTCTGTAAGCAATTGGGACTTCAGCGCACTTAAAGCCATTTTTATAAGCTTCTATTTTTAGCTCTTGCGAAAAGGGCATGCCAGAAGATTTAATATTCAATTTAGACCAAATACTTCTTTTAAAAATCCACATTCCTGATTGGGAATCTTTACACGGTAACCCAAATAGTATTTTAGTCATTAATTGA
>DASRME010000171.1:0-4833 GCA_035648095.1 Atribacterota bacterium
TATATATATTTAAAGATAAAAACTATTCTCGAATCAACTCAAAAGAAAGGCAATGAGGAACTGACCCATTCATTTAAAACTCACTTAAGAGAGGTTAAAAACTTCGAGGTTCGATGAATTAAGTTATACTTGTTTTTTTAATTTTGTGCATCATTATTAAATTCTTTAATCTAGTTTTTAAAGAATCGGCATCGGTAAAAAGGATAGAGTTGATACCGATTTGTTGAGCAGAAATGATATTCTCTTCGATATCATCCACAAAGACTGTGTTTTCGGGCTTAATCCCCTCCTTATTTAAAATATGCCAGTAAAAATCCGGGTCAGGTTTAGATATACCTATTAAGGTAGAGGCATAAACCTCATCGAAGATTTCATAACTACCTTGATTTAAAAGATAGTAATAATGCGAATCAATAGTGTTGGTGCCGCAAACAACCCTGGAATTACTTCTTAGTTGTTCTATTATATCCTTTGTTCCCTGAATGATTCCCGGGTTAAAAAATTTACCAAATAATTCTTCTTTTACTTTTTTACCATATCTTAAAGAAAATCTTACCCAAAATTCATGACTGTTAATTTTTCCGTCCATAAGTTTTCTAAAATTTTCACCAGCATAAACAAAGAAATTTTCTTCAGTAATTCCCAGATAATCGCTTATAACGGGAATATCATTAAAGTCACAACACAGGACGCCCCCCATATCAAAAATATAAAGTGTTTTTTTCATCATTATCTTGATTATCCTTTCCTTGATGAATACAGGGCTGCACCGCCCAGAAAATATTTAGATAGTTTGAAAAATACGATCAATATCGGAATACTCGCTATGGCAGCAACTGCCATCATTGCCCCCTCATCAGTATGTTTTTCAGACATAAATTTAACAATATATAAAGGTATGGTCTTCATCTCTTCACTCTGTACTACTAATAAGGGCCATAATAAATTATCCCATTGAGCTTTAAAAGTAAGAATAGCCAGAGTTGCCACAGCCGGAATACTATTCGGTAAAATAATGGCTCTGAAAATCATCAATTCGCTCGCCCCATCTATCCTGGCTGCATCCAATATTTCATCAGGAAAAGTAATGAAATATTGCCTCATTAAAAACACACCAAATGCATTGACTAAAAAAGGAGTTATCAATCCGGCATAAGAATCCTGAATTCCTAATTTAGTAGTGACCAGATAAAGGGGGATCATTATAGCCTCAAAAGGTATCATCATGGTGGCCATAATTAACATAAAAACCATGGCCCTGCCTTTGAAATAATATTTGGCCAGACCAAATCCGGCCAGAGCTGATAAAATTACCGTAGTAGCAGATACCACTGAAGCCACTATTAAGGAATTTAAAATATTTCTGATATAGGTAAAGCTTGCGTCATTACCCTTTATCCCCTGCCAATAATTCTGCCAATAGAAGCCTTTTGGGATCCAACGATAAGGCATTTTTAAGATATCATTTGCCGGCATGAGAGATGCAGTAAACATAAATATTATAGGAGCAAGGATAAACAGAGCCGCCAGGACAAGAAAGGCCCAAATAAATATATCTATGATTAAGGATTGATTAGAAATCCTATTCTTTTTTATGGTCAGGTCATAGTCCACAATAAATTTTCTCCTTAATAACTGATTTCATCAGCCCGGGAAGTTTTAAATTGCACCCAGGTAAATAACATCATGATAACAAATAAAATAATACTCATCGCACTTGCTCTGCCAATCTGATGATCTCTTATGGCAGTATGATAAATATTTAAAGTAATTACATTTATCGGAGCTAGGGGAGCTCCTCCTTGAGTAAACAAATACTGGGTACTGAAGGTTCTCAAACACTGAAGCATAGAAATAATAGAAACTAAAATAGTAGTTGGTTTCAAAAGAGGAAGAGTAATATACCAAAAATTTTTCCAATCATTTGCTCCATCTATTTTAGCAGCTTCATAGATACTTTGCGGAATCGATGCCAGCCCTACAATAAAGATTATAGTAAAATAACCCACGTATTTCCAAAAATAAACCAGCATGGTAGACATTTGAACCATGACTGAATTAGCCAGCCACTTGTGGTCAATGCCGGGAGTGTTCATCATCAAATTTAGCCACTGATTACCCAGCCCCCTGGGGTCAAAGATGATAAGCCAGATTACCGCCGCCACTACAGAAGATAAAACAGCCGGAGAATAATAAGCCATCTGGAAAAAATTCTGAAATCTCTTTCTGGACATTATAAAAATAGCAAATATAAGACTAAAAATCAAAAGGGGTATAAAAGTCCCCAGAGTAAAAACCACTGTAGCTCTCATAGAATTCCAGAAATCAGGAGATTTAAGAAGATAACTATAATTACTAAGCCCGATAAAATCAGGTGGTTTTAAGGATAACAGCTTTTTATTAAATAGGCTGGTATAAAGGGCATTAAAAATCGGATAGAAACTAAAGAGGGAGAAAAAGATGAGTGTCGGAGCAACGAATATCCATCCCCAGCGGGCTTTTTTCCGTTCAATACTATAAGTTGGTATTCGTTGGCTCATTAGCTATACTCCTTCTTTGAGAAGCCACAGGACTAAGCTAAACAATAACCCAGCCCTGTGGCTTCAACTAAAACTATTATCCTTCGTCGAGTACTTCCTGAACTTTTCTCTTTAATGTTTTCAATGCATCTTCCGGTGAAACGCCGGCTAACATTACCGACTCTACTGCTTCCCTGATATGTGACTGAATTTTGGCACTATTCTCTCCATAATATACGATATGAGCTTTTGCCATATCATTGGTAAACACATCAGAGTAAGGCATAGATTTATAAGTCACTGAATTCATCAGTTCAACTGTAGGCTGGACAATATTGACTTTGGTCAGATATTCTTCTGGATGGCTGAGCATATAAGCCACAAATTTCCAGGCCATTTGCTGATTTTCTTTCGGTTTCTGACCATTGACCATATAGTAATGTCCATAATAGGCTGCAGGAACATCTTTTACTGCGTCTTTAAATACTGGGAAAGGGACGACCATCCATTCTCCACTGTTGTAGAAATTGAGATTATCATTCCTGATTCTTCCTTCTTGATAAAGACCGGTATGACACATTGCTATATCATTGTTATCTTTATTAAAAAGTGACCTGGCATTGGTGTAAGTTGGCGAACCAAGGTTTCTGCCGCTGGGACCCCATTCCTGCATAAATTTAAGAAATTTTAGCCAGGCTTGGTCATTAACAATGGCAGTTTTACCATCATCGCTAATTAACTGTCCTCCGAGCTGTTCAACCATAGGTACCATAGCAACCAGATAATAGGGGTATCTGAAGTCAAAACCTCTTCTATTAATAATTTCACCTTCGCGGATACATAACTTATCCGATACCTCCACCATTTCTTCCCAGGTTTTGGGATAATCCTTTTCAGGATCTAATCCAGCATCCCTAAATACTTTTTTATTAATATAGATACACCAATTAGTTAATTCTAATGGCAGTCCATAAAGTTGTCCTTTGTAGGTTACCGGATCTAACACCCCGGGCATATAAGCATCGTAAACTGCCTGCAGACTGGGATAACCTGCCGCCTGAAAATCAAGGGGGGCAAGACGCTCATTAGCTATATAGGCATATTCATCTTCAATGGACATATTGAAGATATCCGGACCCTGATTTGCGGCAAAGGCAGTCAAAACCAATTCTTGAATTTGACCTGAACCGCTGGTAACTCTCTTGATGGTAACTCCTGGATTGGCCTGCTCAAATTCAGCAATATATCTATCTTCAATTTCCGTTCTATTGGGATCCTCGTGAGTCCAGAAAGTAATTTCCATGTTAGCAGCTGCATTAACTGTTACAGAAAGAAGAATCACAAAAAGAAAAATAGTAAATAACTTTTTCATAGATACAAACCTCCTTAAAAAATTAATATAGTATCTTTCTTCATTTTATTTCTCATTAACTAAAGTCTTTCTTCGCCTCCTTCCGCATAGCTCTGTTTGGAGATAGTTGTACAAATTTAAACTTCCTATATATTAACATATTACAACATAGGTTAACAAATTCCTGCTTAAAATATTAATTTTTTTAATTTTTTATAATCTCAAATCGGAAACCGATCTCAGAAAGCTTAGTTACGCCGATTCTCACCGAAAAAGAGTAGCGATAATCTAATTCACCATCCGATAAGGGGTATCCAGTAGTATACCTCCCCAAAATATGTAAATATTCTAAAGTAGAAGGATATATGTTTGTGAATCTTTTCTAATACAACAAAGAAGATCCTATATTTTATTAACGAGGTGTATAATAGGAAGAGGTTGCATTCATCTTTAGGCTATTGGCCTCCAGAGGAATACGAGAAGTTATTGGCAAAGAATAGCTCTCGGGAATGCATGGTGTGTTAAGACTTAAAGTGTCTAGCCTGAGGGGTTCACTCCAGTCGCCATGAATTGAAAAAGCCGAGGCTAAACCTCGGCACCGTAATAATCCTGTAATATCGATTGTAAATTTTTTGGAAAAACTTACCTATTACCTGAACAATATAAATGAAACCTCTCACGTCTTCAGTCACGCCATTCCCTGGACGATATCAGACCCAACCCGTTCTTATACTTCTTGTATAACTTCGCATATACATCGGTGAACTCTTTTCGTGGAAAAAATGATGCATCTGTTCCGCTGAATATACCAACGGCTTCTTTGAGGGAGCCATACATACCTGTGGCCAGACCTGCTACGATGGCCGCCCCAACAGTGCCCGATTCCCGATGCTGGACACGATGGACCGGACGTTGAAGGATATCCGCTTTGATCTGTAGCCAGAGGTCGGAACGGCTTCCTCC
>DASRME010000172.1:0-3104 GCA_035648095.1 Atribacterota bacterium
ACAAAAGGCTTAAGAATCTTGGTTACCTAAGTTTTACAGAAAGATATACACAAGTAGCTAATTTCTAACGAACCGCCGTATACCGAACGGTACGTACGGTGGTGTGAGAGGACGGTAAATGAATTAATCATTTACCTCCTACTCGATTTTATAAACTATTTTCTCAAAAAAAGAAGGATTTTTTAAAATAGATGTAGTATATAACAAATTAAAGATGATTTAAACTATTATGTAAATTTTAAAATAAAAAAGGATTTTATATAAAACTATATTAAATTTAATATTGTAATCTGTATGAAGGTAACAGGAGAGACCTTTTCTTTATTTAGTGAAGGGGAAGGAGCCAAAGAGGTAAGATGCCAAAACCATTCAAACTTTCAGGCAAAAGGACCGTTACCGGACAGAACTACAGAGAAATCTTTTAGGATTTAAGGGCTTATACTTAACTACACATTATTTGGAACACTAACAGGAAGGTTAATTAACTCCTTTAGTTTATTTTACATCTCATTTATTTTAAAGAAATTTTAGAAAAAATTGAGTTGATGGTAACATTTGATACGGATTTAACGATATAATATTGATATCCTATTCACAAGAGTCATTCATGACTAATAAAAAAGGAGGAGTATCAAGATGACGATGTTTTGTTACCAATGCCAGGAGACTGCCAAAGGAAGTGGTTGCACTAACAGGGGTGTTTGCGGCAAGAGTTCAGAGGTTGCAAATATTCAGGATTTATTAATTTATGTAGTTAAAGGAATTTCTGTGTACAGCACGAAAGCAAGAAAATTAGGGATAGAAAATAAAGAGGTGAATCAATTTATTGTAAATTCATTATTCATGACCATCACAAATACTAATTTTGATTTGCCTATTTTTATTGAAAGAATAAAGGAAGGATTTGCGTTAAGAGAAGAAATCAAAAAACAATTATTGGATGCAGGCGGAAAAATATCTGAAAACCTTCCTGATTGCGCAATATGGGAAGCAAAAACTGATGAAGAAATTAAAAAAAAGGTAAATTCACCTGAAATCCAAATTTTGGCTACGATCGATGAAGACATACGTTCATTAAGAGAATTATTGACTTATGGGATTAAAGGTATTGCAGCTTATACGGAGCATTCAATAAATTTAGGTTATGAAAGCCAGGCTCTTTATGATTTTATGCAAAAAGGTTTGGCTGCAACCACTGATGATGGGCTTACAGACGATGATTTAATTGCCTTGGTCATGGAATGTGGTAAATATGGTGTGGAAGCCATGGCTCTATTGGATAAAGCAAATACCGAAACTTATGGAAATCCTGAAGTGACTGAAGTAAATATCGGAACTGGAAATAACCCCGGGATATTGATCAGTGGTCATGATATGAAAGATATGGAGGAATTATTGGAACAGACCAAAGGAACCGGGATTGATATTTATACCCACGGAGAAATGTTACCGGCCAATTACTATCCCTTTTTTAAGAAATTTAAACATTTTGTAGGGAATTATGGGAACGCCTGGTGGAAACAAAAGGAAGAATTTGAAAAATTCAATGGTCCTATATTGATGACTACCAATTGCATTATTCCTCCCCGGGATAGTTACAAGGATCGGGTGTTTACAACCGGATCAGCGGGATATCCCGGAATGCAACATATTCCAGATAGAACAAATGGGAAAGCAAAAGATTTTTCAGAGATTATTAAAGTGGCTAAACAATGTTCTCCACCAGAAGAAATCGAAAAGGGAAAAATCATTGGCGGATTCGCTCATCATCAAGTGCTCGCTTTAGCCGACAAGGTGGTAGAAGCAGTCAAAAGCGGGGCCATCAAAAGATTCTTCGTCATGGCTGGATGTGACGGCAGGATGGAAAGCAGGAATTATTATACCGAATTTGCCCAAAAACTACCCAAGGATACGGTCATTTTGACAGCAGGTTGCGCAAAGTACCGTTACAATAAACTTAATTTAGGTGACATAGCCGGCATTCCTAGGGTGCTTGACGCCGGACAATGCAATGATTCCTATTCTTTAGCTGTCATTGCCTTAAAATTAAAAGAAGCCTTCGGTTTGGATGATATCAACCAACTTCCTATTTCTTATAATATTGCCTGGTATGAGCAAAAAGCTGTCATTGTATTATTGGCTTTGCTCTACCTTGGTGTAAAAAATATTCATCTGGGACCGACATTACCTGCTTTTTTGTCACCTAATGTTGCCAATGTTTTGGTGAAAAAATTTAATATTGGTGGGATTGGTCAGGTTGATGATGATTTAAATATGTTTCTTGGTTAAATCAAGATAAATAATTTAAAATTCTCCGGCAATTAAAAAAGTTGTCGGAGAATTGTATGAAAATAAAAAAAGGAGAAATCTATGAAAAAGAGGCTATATTATTCAAAAAGATACATCGATATCTGACCATTCCTTTTATCATCCTAACTCTTCTGGTCATGGTTTTTACTCAAGGTATGCCGATAAATGCATTATTATTTCGATTGCAGCGAATTTTTATGTTGATACTTGCTTTTACCGGTGCATATATGTTCTTATACCCTTATTTGAACAAGGTTCTTAAAAAAAGCAAACCTGTAAAAAAAGAGATGTAAAACTAGTTTCTTATAAATAATGTTCTAACGCTTGAAGATTTTGAATGATAATGTATGTATTACCGTAATCAATCAATCCTTCTTTTTTCATCAACATCAATTCTCGGGACAAAGAGGGTCGGGTAATACCAAATTGTTCCGCCATTTTTCGTTTGGACATATCCAGGCGAATGGTCAAAGTTTCTTGCTTTTCATAGGATTCGATAAGGTAAAGACATAATTTTTGACGAATATTTTCACCGGATAAAAAATGTAATTTATGATCAAGAATTAATATCTTTTCTGATAAAAGATGTAGTAAGTTGTTAAGAAATTTTTTATTTTGAAAACATATTTCTATGATATCGGTTTTAGCAAGAAACATGATTTTTGTGTCAAGAGAGGCTACCACTGTTGATGGGAAAGTGTTTTTGGATGAAAATATGGCTACCTCACCAAATACTCCACCAGCAGGGATCTTGTTCACAACGACAATTTTTCCTGATGGATAAGTTTTTTGAA
>DASRME010000173.1:0-2089 GCA_035648095.1 Atribacterota bacterium
GGAGAAGAAATGTTTTCTTTTGTCGAGGAAATAAAAAAGTATAAGGTTCATGTATTCGATAAAGATTTTAGTCAAGTTGTTCTTAATGAACTAGATACAATAACTGATTTTGTTGAATATCTACGTGAAAAAGAAATATTCCTTAAGAAAAATAAAAGTTTACTAATTGTAGGTGGAGAAAAAGAGCTTCTTGCTTTTTATCTATTTAACAACCGTAGTTTTAAAAGGTTTGACAATGCTGATCATATAACAATAGAAGAAGGTAGTTGGGAATATCTACAAAACAAACCAGAATATTTAGCAAAGAAAAAAGAAGATAAAATAAGTTATCTTTGGGATGGAATAATTAGCAGAGCGCATGAATCTTCTTCTATAGAGTATGAAAAGGTTGCTAGGGAACTTGCTCGTCCTAATCGTGTTCAGAGGCGCCTTTTAAGTAAGGCGTTTCTTGATATTCGATTAAAGGGATATAATGATATTACCCCTAATCCATATCGTAGAATACTAGTTTCTGATGATGCAACTTATTGTTTTCTTTTACAAGATGACCCGGAACCAAGAGAAAAAAGAAAAGAACATTTAGGCACAATTTGCTTTATTGCTCGTGGAAAAAATAAAAAAAATAAAAAAGTAATAGGCATAGCAACCGAAAAGAAATATAAACAAACGTGTTCTTATGATTTTTGCTTAATGTATGTCCCTAAATGGACCAATGAACTTCAAAAACAGTCAGAGGATATTCAAAGTAAATATAAAATATTTTTAGATCCATCTATTTGTCATATCAGAGAAGAGGAATATCCTATTCAGGAGTAAATTAACAAAACAGGGGGAAGGTTCTTTGTTTGACGATTCCCTATTACCGTTAGCAAGATAAACTTTTACCGGGATGATTTTTATACCCGGGGAAAGAAGAAGAACAAGTAATAGTAAAATAAAGAAAAATATAAGGGATACACCAGAAAAATATTTTTAGATGATGATTATCGAAAATTTATTGATATTCTTGATAGATCCGCGTGCGCTCACAAATACAAACTGGGATTTTTAAATATTTAAAAGAACTCTATGGCAGTTCGTTAAGGCAATTATCCGGATTGACCGGATTTTTGCAAAATAAAATCTTAAGGACATAAAACAGAGAACTGTCCTCTGTTTTTTCTCAAAAGTAAAATCAATAGAGAAGGAGAGTAATAGATTATGGAATTTCAGGAATTGATAGAAAGAAGATATAGCGTACGAGCCTATAAACCGGATGATGTATCATCCAATATAATCGATAAGGTTTTAGAGGCAGCAAGACTGGCTCCGACAGCAGCCAATAGACAAAGTTTCAGACTTTTTGTCATTAAAACTGCCGGTTTTAAAGATGAATTAAAAAAGATATACCAGAAGGAATGGTTTGTTCAAGCTCCTTATGTCATAGGAATATGCGGGATTCCGGAAGGAAATTGGGTTCGCAGGGATGGAAGGAATTATGCTGATGTGGATTCGGCTATTGTCATGGATCATGTTATTCTTTCTGCAACAGATCTGGGGCTTGGCACTTGTTGGGTAGGGGCATTTGATCCGGATGCGGCACGAAAATTCCTTGATCTTCCTCAAGATATGGAACCAATTGCTTTTACACCGATAGGTTATCCGGCAGATAATCCAGGAATAAAAAAACGTAAGCCCATCGATGAATTGGTTCGTTACATAATATAATAGGGGCAGACACCTATTTCCTTAAATAGTTAATATTTTACTTTTAAATTAAATAAATTGGAAAGGTATGATAGCTCAATAATTCGGTAGCTTTTCCCGGAAAATCTATAGGATCTGAGGAGTTCTTATCCAGGTGGTTGAGGGTTTAGGTATTATTATAGATAGACGTTCTAAAGTAAGACTCGTAGAAGGGACAATTAAACCATAGAAAAAAATAGAATGTGTCTATTACTTATTACGAAATTATTAAGTGGGTATTATGACAATATTGAAGTTTAAATGTATGGTAAAAAAATATGCTTAATAATAAAATTAAAAAATATCTAAATAAATTAGATAAAGAAGTACGTCCTCTTCACTCATCTCTTGGAGAACATAAAAT
>DASRME010000174.1:0-10426 GCA_035648095.1 Atribacterota bacterium
ATCGATCATAGGAGAGAGAAAAGAAGCGGAAAAAAATTTAAATAAAGCCTTGAAGTATTGCAGAAAAAATAGGGACAAAGATAATGAATCTTTGATATTAATGAGCATGGGAAACTTCTATAGAGATATGGGGCAGTGGGATAGAGCAATTGAATATTTTAAAGGTAGTTTGCTGATTAGTGAAGAAATAAATAATTTACGGAGGAATGCAAGCATCTTAAAAGGTATGGGAGTAACATGTCTATTTAAGGGCGATACCTCTACCGGATACTCTTATCTTAAAGAAAGCATAAATATTTGCAAAGAGATAAAAGCTTTAGATGTTTATGCGATGGTTTTAAATAATATTGGGATATATTATGATATGTTAGGTAAATGGGAAAAAGCAATTGAAGCATATAAAGAAAGCCTATCCATTGCAAAAAAGAATAACAATATTATTGTTATTTCCAATATTATGAATAACATTGGATTTGCTTATTCTTCGTTAAGGGATTCAAGGCAAGCCATTTATTATCTAAAAGAAAGTGTTAAAATAGCCGAGAAGATTGGAGATGTATACAATAAGGGAATTAATTACATTCATTTAGGAGAGGAATATTTAAGAACAAATAAATTTAAAGAGGTTAAATATTATATTTTATACGCAGAAAAAATATTTAATAAATTAGGTGATAAATTAGGGTTGGCAGATGTATACAAATTAAAAGGGACATTGTCTAAAAAACTTAAAGATTGGGAAAAAAGTGAGGAATATTTTAAAAAAGCTATTAAAATATATTCTAAGCAGGGAGACAGGCTTAATGAGGGTGAAACTTATTACGAATGGGGAGATATGTTAGTTTTAAAAAAGGAGGTAGATTCAGCAAGAAGGAAATTAAATAAAGCTAAAAAAATATTAGAAAGTATTGGTGCAAGAAAACATCTTGGGGAAATTGAAGAAAAATTGAATAAATTAAAAAAATAATAGAAATACTCGATACGATATTTAGTTTATTTGCATTTTGAATTATTTGTTATATAATAATAAGCGGGGGATGGTAAAGAAGAGTTTAAAATTTCAAAGTAAACTCTCGATAATAGCAAATCAATCGAAAGGTTGAGACGCAAAGTCACAGATCTAAGGTTATTAACTTAACTAAGATGGCTGGGCTACCGAAGGAGATGATTTAAAATGAAGAAAAGATTCGATTTAAGACTTTTATCTATTCTCTGTGTGGTTGTATTGATCTTCTTGGCTTTATCTACTTTTGCTTTTTCTGCCAAAAAAGAAATGGTTGAAGCGTGGATAGGCGCAGATGGCGGTGAGATCACACTTGAGGGTCGTGTTACCATTACTTTTGGTGAAGGTGTTCTGGCCAAGAAAACCAAAATATTCATTATATATTTTGGTGACGGTGAATATCAATTTGGATCAGAAGTAAAAGTTGAAGACGGTATGACATTTACCGTTTGCTTTGTTGAACCACCAGAAGAATCGGTAGAGACTTTCAAGCAAGGTGAGTGGATAGAAGTAGATAGTTATGATGGTGGCACGTGTTTTGAAACTAATCATTTTTCAAGATATCGTGCTTGTTGATTAGTTTTTGAAAACCTAAATCCATCCCCCCTAAATAAATATAAGATTAGAATAAAAATAACCCCGGAACTAATCTGGGGTTATTTTTGTTCTACTGCCATGTAATTAATTGACGCTCCTCTAACAGCTATGTTAAAATCAGTAAGGGAATCTATATAATATTTATCTTGCTTGGGATTGCCACGCACCGAAAACGGTGCTCGCAATGACAGAGAGGTATGGAGAATAAATTGTATGTCTAAAGAAAAAAAAGACCCTTATAGTAAATTAAAAATGCAGCTATATTTAGCCAGAATAATATTTCATATACCTAATTTTATAAAATTGGCCTTAAGGTTGCTTAAAGACAGGAGAGTTCCCTTTTATTTAAAATTAATGGTATATGGAGCAATTGCCTATGTAATATCACCTTATGATTTAATACCTGATTTTTTAGTTCCATTTTTAGGATATTTTGAAGATATTATCATCGGAATTTTATGTTTAATTGGTTTAGTTAAGATGAGTCCGCCTGAAGTTGTGGCAGGTCACGTAAAAGCAATCGAAATAGAGAACAAACAACGATATAGTTTTTTCCGTTAGTAGAGAGGATAATTAGAAAATATGCGAATTGGTATTAAATCATTAGGATGTCCTAAAAATTTTGTTGACAGTGAAGTTATTTGTGGGGAGCTAAGAGAAAAAGGATACCAAATAAGTGGGAAGATTGATCATTCGGATATAGTGATTATCAATACCTGCAGTTTCATAAGAGATGCCGTAGAAGAATCCGTTGAAGAAATTCTCAAGCTGGTTAAATTAAAAAAAGAAGGTAAAATAAAACATATCATAGTAACCGGATGCCTTCCTCAGAGGTATAAAGATGACAATCTTAAACAGGAATTTCCTGAAGTTGATGCCTTTTTAGGAGTAGGAGAATTATTAGATATTGATAGTACAATAAAAAGTGTTTTGCAAAGTGAAAAAATCTATAAAGTATGTGCTGAACCCAAATTTCTATACAACCATAATACCCCACGAACCATTTTAACCCCCCAGCATTATGCCTATATTAAAATATCTGAAGGCTGCCAAAATAATTGTACTTATTGCTTGATACCACAAATCAGAGGAAATCATCGTAGTAGAAAGATGGAAGATATCATCGAAGAGGTAAAAATGATTTCTGAAAAGCAAAATCTTTCCGAAATAATTTTAATTGGTCAAGATACGACTTTGTATGGATTTGACCTCTATGGAGAATATAAGTTAGCTGAGTTGTTAAAAAAACTTTCTCTTCTTGAATTAAAAAATTTAAAATGGATAAGACTTTTATACACCCATCCTGCTCACTATACTGATAAATTGATTGAAGTGATAGCAGATTATTCTAAAATATGTCCCTATCTGGATTTACCCTTACAGCATATAAGTGATAAAATACTAAAAAGAATGAATCGGTCGGTTAATAAAAATGATGTTATTTGCTTAATTAATAAATTAAGAGCTAGAATTCCTAATTTAACTTTGCGTACTACTTTTATGGTGGGATTTCCCGGAGAGACTGATAAGGACTTTAAAGAACTGTTGAATTTTGTAAAAGAATTCCGATTTGAAAGATTGGGTGCTTTTATTTTTTCTCGAGAAGAGGGAGCCCCTGCTTATGACTTTCCCCAACAAATTCCTCTGCGAATTAAGAAAGAACGTCTGAAAGAATTAATGTTAACTCAGCAATTGATTTCAAAAGAAATAAATAATGGTTACTTAGGGAAAGAAGTAGAAGTGTTAGTTGATGAGATAAAATTGGGGAAGCCAAAAATTTCTATTGGACGAACTAAAGGAGATGCTCCGGAGATAGATGGAAAAGTTATCATCAAAACCGACAAGGCTCAAGTTGGGGATATTATAAAAGTTAAAGTATTAGAAGCCTTGGAATATGATTTAATAGGAGAGCTTAAAGAATAATGAGAAATATAGTATTGGTCGGGATCTAAGAAACAAACTGCTGATTATATTATAGAAGAAATAAGCTGGAAAATAATTGAAAGGTATGGAAGGGAAGGGATTAATCTTGATTAAAGAGAGATTAAAAATATTTAGAGATAAGATAGAAAAAGAAAATAAGGAAATTGAAGGATTTTTAGTTACCAACCTGAAAAATTTATATTATCTAAGTGGATTTGATGGAGAAGGATTTGCTTTGATTACCAAGAGAAATAATTATTTATTTACTGATTCACGTTATACAGAGCAAGCTGAAAAAGAAAGTCCTGATTTTAAAATCATAACTGATGAACCGAAGGAAAAAAATGCGCGAGTATTAGCATTAAAAAAGATTATAAAGAGAAAAAATATAAATAAAATAGCTTTTGAAAGTGTTAATTTAAGTTATGCTGATTTTAAGAAATATTCGGATAGTTTTGAATCCGTAGAATTTCTACCCACTAAAGACATGGTAGAACAGATAAGAATGGTAAAAGACAAAGAAGAAATTATTATAATAAGGAAAGCTGCTCAGATAGCAACAGAAAGTTTAAAGGATGTTTTTGAAATAATAGAACCGGGTATACGGGAGCTTGAAATTGCCTCTGAGTTAGCCTATACTATGAGAAAAAAAGGCGCCCAAAAGGAAGCTTTTGAAACAATTGTGGTCTCCGGAGAAAGATCATCTTTGCCCCACGGGAAACCTTCTGAAAAAAAGATTAACCAGGGAGAATTTATTACTATTGATATGGGAGCGAATTATCAAAATTATAATTCTGATATAACCCGTACTATCATTATAGGCAAAGAAAATCAAAAACAAAAAGAAATATTTTCAATTGTATTGGAAGCTCAAGAGACGGCTCTCGAATTTTTAAAACCAGGTGTAAAGTGTAAAGAAGTAGACTGGGTAGCCAGAAATATTATTGAAAAAAATAGTTATGGAAAATATTTTGGTCATGGTTTAGGTCACGGCGTCGGGTTAGATATTCATGAACTGCCCAGAGTGTCATTCAATGATGATACAATTTTATTACCCGGAATGGTAGTGACCATAGAACCTGGAATATATCTGCCGGAAGTGGGCGGAGTTAGAATTGAAGATTCGGTTCTGATAACTGAAGAAGGTTACGAAATATTAACCTGGTTTCCAAAAATATTAAATCTTTAAGAAATGTTAGCACGAGTCGGATAAATCCGACTCCTACAAAGAACATAAGTATGAGCAGGGGAAATAGCGCACCTATAAACAAGATATAAAAAGTAATAATTAATTTGGAGGGTATATATGAGTAATTTAAAAAAATTAGATCCCGAAATATTCGAAGCTATAAAGAACGAAGAAAGACGCCAAAAATACACCATAGAATTGATTGCTTCAGAAAATTTTGTTTCCCCTGAAGTATTAGAAGCCCAGGGTTCCGTTTTAACCAATAAATATGCTGAAGGCTATCCAGGGAAGAAATACTATGGTGGATGCAAATACATCGATATAATAGAAAATTTAGCTATCGAAAGGGCAAAAAAGATATTTAAAGCAGAGTATGCTAATGTTCAACCACATTCCGGTTCACAGGCGAATATGGCTGTATATTTTAGTGTTTTAGAAGTGGGAGATACCATTTTAGCCATGAATCTTTCTCATGGTGGCCACCTTACTCATGGGAGTCCCGTAAATTTCTCTGGTAGATTCTTCAATATTATTCCTTATGGCGTAGATAAAGATACTGGACGAATAGATTATGATAATTTAAGAGATTTAGCCATAAAAAATAAACCAAAATTAATGATTGCCGGAGCGAGTGCCTATCCACGTGAAATAGATTTCTCTGCATTTAGGTCTATTGCTGATGAAGTAGAAGCTTATTTGATGGCGGATATTGCCCATATTGCCGGTTTGATCATAGCAGACCTTCATCAAAGTGCTATTCCTTATTGTCATTTCGTCACCACCACTACTCATAAAACCTTAAGAGGTCCGAGAGGTGGTTTAATTTTGTGTAAAGAAGAATATGGTAAATCAATCGATAAAACAATATTCCCGGGAATTCAAGGCGGTCCACTCATGCATGTTATAGCCGCTAAGGCTGTTTCTTTTAAGGAAGCAATGACTCCGGAATTTAGAGAATATCAGAAACAAATCATTAAAAATGCTAAAAGCCTGGCGGATGAATTATTAGAATTAGACTATAATTTAGTGTCCGGTGGAACTGATAACCATTTAATGTTAGTAGATTTAAGAAATAAAGGAATTACTGGAAAGCAAGCACAGAAAGCTTTGGAAGAAGCAGGGATTACTGTTAATAAGAATACCATTCCTTTTGATACTCAAAGTCCTATGATTACCAGTGGAATAAGAATCGGAACGCCTGCAGTCACTACCCGGGGAATGAAAGAGAAAGATATGGGTGTGATAGCCGAGATGATAAATAGAGTCCTGAATGATACGGAAAATCAGAAAACAAAAGATGGGGTACGGAAAGAAGTAGAAAGTTTTTGTAAAAGATTTGTATAGAAAAAAGTAAAAATTAAAACAAAAGCGAGGTGTTATTTTGATTTCAACCAGCGATTTTAAAAGAAGTTTAACCATTGAATTAAAAGGTGAAATATATAGTATTGTGGAATTTCAGCACGTAAAACCTGGTAAAGGCGGTGCTTTTGTAAGGACAAAGCTAAAAAATGTAAAAACCGGGCTGGTTATAGATAGAACATTTAGAGCAGGAGAAAAAATGGAGCAAGCTATCATTGATAGAAAAACCATGCAATATCTATATGGAGATAGCAACGGCTATCATTTTATGAATAAGGAAACTTATGAACAAATTTCTCTATCCAAAGACCAAATAAATGATATTGCCGACTTGTTAAAAGAAGGTAATGATGTTGATATCTTCTTCTGTAAGGGTGATATGATAGGTGTAGAATTACCAAATTTTATGAATTTAAAAGTGATTGAAACTATGCCTGGTGCAAAGGGAAATACTGTTTATGGTGCGCTTAAACCAGCAACTTTAGAGACCGGAGTGATCATTCAAGTTCCTTTGTTTATAAAAGAAGGGGATATAATTAAAATAGATACCAGGGAAAACAAATACATAGAAAGGGAATGAGAATAGTATATCGTGTCATGGGGACTGTCATGGGGACGGTTCTTCTGACAATGAAAAATTGTCAGAAGAACCGTCCCCATGACACGATATACGAGAGTGGGGAGTAAGAATTAATGCATACCAGGAAAACTGATTTGGGAGAAATAAATATAACTAAAGAAACAATCGAGTATATGGTTAGTTTAAATTTGGCTGACGTTAAAGGTGTGGTCGGGAGCAGAAAGACAATTATAAAAGAGATCACTGACATGTTAAGTGGAGATACAGAGGGAAGTAAATTAGATATTTCTTCCCGTACCATAAAAGTAGAGATAAAAGATAATAAACCTTTGATTAATTTATATATTATTATAAAGTATGGCGTAAGGATGCCAGATATAGCATGGGAAATTCAAAGTAGAATTAAAGAGAATATAATGCAAAAATTAGCAATAAATATTACTGAAATAGATATTCATATTCAAGGAATTCAGTTTCCCAAAAAAACACAAAGTAGAAAAGATTTAGTCGCTTCTAATTTATTTATCAAAGTTTTTTAAGGGAACAAATGTTGAGACCTGACCCCATATAAACGACCATGTAAACGGAGGAGCAATGGGAGAAAGAAGATTATCCCGAGAAATAAGCTTAAAAGTGTTATTTCAAATAGATTTAGTTAATACTAGTGTAGAAGAAACACTTAAATACACTTTCGAAAATAATAAATATTCCGATAAGGTTAAGGAATTTACTTTAACCTTAGTTAAGGGAGTAATGAGTCATTTGTCTGAAGTAGACAAGACAATTAGTAATTATACTAATAATTGGTCATTGGAAAGAATCACTAATATTGATAGAAATATTCTTCGAATAGCGATTTATGAAATGTTATATTTAGAAAATATACCTAAAAGCGTTTCTATTAATGAAGCAGTTGAATTAGCCAAAAAATATGGTACAAAAAGTTCTTTTAGTTTTGTAAACGGCGTTTTGGGAAAAATTGAAAAGAAGGTAAAATCTTAAAGAAAATAGATTATATGATGATGATTAATGATATAGAAACAAAAATATATACGGTTTCCAAGCTTAATAAATATATAAAAAAGCTTTTTGAAAATGATTTTAATCTGCAGGATATATGGATATTGGGAGAGATATCCAATTTTAAGCTGCATTCTTCAGGACATATGTATTTTGTGCTAAAAGATCAGGAAAGCCAAATTAAATGTGTCATGTTCAGAGGGAGCAATTGTACTTTACGATTTATGCCAGGGGATGGCATGAAAGTTAAGGTACGAGGGGACATTAGCGTTTATGAAAAAAGAGGCGAATATCAGCTATACGCAAAAGAAATGATTGAAGCTGGGAAGGGTGAACTTTATTTAGCCTTTGAGAGATTGAAAGAAAAGCTAAAAAATGAAGGGCTTTTTTCAGAAGAAATTAAAAAGAAATTACCGCTCATCCCCCAAAATATTGCAGTGATAACTTCTCCTACCGGAGCTGCAATTAGGGACGTTTTGACTATTTCATTGAGAAGATTTCCCAATCTTTCAATTTTAGTTGTTCCTTCCTTGGTACAAGGGACATTTGCCGCTCAGGAAATTGCTAAAAAAATAGATTTTTTAAATAAATATTTTAAATATTTAGATTTCATTATCATCGGCCGAGGCGGAGGTTCGTTGGAAGAATTATGGGCTTTTAATGAAGAAATTTTAGCTCGTAGTATTTATAACTCTAAAATTCCTATCGTTTCTGCAGTAGGACATGAAACAGATTTTACTATTTCAGATTTTGTGGCTGATTTGCGTTCTCCCACCCCATCCGCTGCAGCTGAAATGACTATACCGGATAAAAATAATTTAATAAGTAATCTTAGTTTATTAAGAAGTAAAATAATCAGAGCATTTAAAAGGAACCTTGAATTAAAAACAGAAAAATTAATTTCTATAAATAAAAGTCTTAGATATCAAAGACCGGAAAATAAAATTAATCAATATTACCAATATATCGATGAATATAGTGCTCGTTTAAGCTCAAGAATTAAACATCGTGTTGAATTATATGAAGAAAGAATAAAAAAAGATTCTCAAAGACTAGACTCTCTGAGTCCTTGGGCTATTATTGAAAGAGGATATAGCATTTGTAGAAAAATACCTGGCAGGGAAATTATTAAAAGATTAAATCAAATTGAAGTTGGTGCAAAAATTGAAGTTATCATAAGTGATGGTAAGATATTCAGTAAAGTAGAAAAGAAGGAGGTTGTCTCAAATTGAAAAACAAGGAAAAAATAGAAGATATTCCTTTTGAGGAATATCTAAGAAAGTTAGAAAAAATTGTGAACCAATTAGAGGAAGGTGAACTAACTTTGGATGAATCAGTAAAGACTTATGAAGAAGGAATGAATATATCGAAAATATGTTTGGAGAAATTGAATAAAACCAAGAAGAAAATAGAACAATTAGTCATTGAGGGCGAAGAGAACTATTCCACTAAACCTTTTTCTGAAAAAGAAGGAGAAGATGCAATTAATGGATTTTAAAAAATATCTGGAAAATAAAATTAATATCATAGATAAAGCTTTAGATGAATATTTGCCATCAGAAGAAAAATCACCTTCAATTATTCACAAGGCAATGCGTTACAGTGTTTTTGGTGGAGGGAAGAGAATTAGGCCAATTTTAACTTTAGCAACAGCTGAATTATTTGGAAAAAATGATGAGAGTGTGATAAAGACAGCTTGCGGCATTGAATTAATTCATACTTTTTCATTGATTCATGATGATCTTCCTTGTATAGACAATGATGACTTTAGACGAGGAAAACCAAGCAATCACAAAGTATTTGGAGAAGCCATAGCTGTATTGGCGGGAGACGCTCTTTTGGTTTCCGGACTGGACTTAATCATTAAAAATTCTGAAGTTAAGGGTATAAAAAAACAATCAATTTTAAAATTGTTAAAAGAAATAACTTTTTACGTCGGAACTGAAAACATGTTGGGAGGTCAAGTAGAAGATATCGTTTTAAAAAATGAAGATATCGAAAAAATAGAGTTAACTAATTTATACATGAAAAAAACTGCTGCTTTAATATGTATTTCAATAAGAGCGGGAGCAATACTATCCGAGGCAAACCAAAACCAACTTGAAGCATTAAATAAATATGGTGAAAATATAGGATTAGCGTTTCAAATTATTGACGATATGCTTGATATTATGCAAGATCAAAGGGATCTTAAAAACCCTACTTATGCCAATAAATATGGGATAAAAGAATCACAGAGCGAATCTGAAAGATTAATTAAAGAGGCAAAAGATTCATTAAAAATATTTAATCACAAAGCGGAAACATTGAGAAGCTTAGCTGACTATTTACTCACAAGAAAAAGATGAAAAAACAGTGTCGAGTACATAGTATCGAGTGTATAGTGAAGAAAAGAGAAAAAGAAGTAGAGTCGTATGCTATACGCCTTAAAAAATCTATGTAAAACCGTAGAACAAATATCTAGCCTGTTGAGGTAGGGGTTTGATTCATCAAACCCGCCAAAAAAATATTAAAAGTACGCGGGTCGAATTTATTCGACCCCTACATCGGAAGAGATATTTTGTCTAAAATAGTTTCATTTAATATGGATGCTATTTGCAAGCTGTAATATTATGCAAAATACCTATTTAATTCGCTAAAGATGTAGTGTAGATTTACTCGATACTCGATACTCGATACTATATACTAAATTATTGGAGGGGAAATGTTTAGACCGGACAATCGAAAATATAATGAAATAAGACCGATAAAAATT
>DASRME010000175.1:0-3578 GCA_035648095.1 Atribacterota bacterium
GGTTAATGCCGGAATGACCAGAATCGATAAAGCCGGCACACCATTAATCTTATAGTTGCGAAAAATACCAGCCTCACGGGCCGTTACTAATGGGTCGGGCAATCCTAGTATTGTCGCAGCAAGGACAGCAAAAATAGACATTGCAGGGATCATTGTCTCTCGAAAAAGGGGATTGATACCAGCCATAATCAGACCCATCATTGCATAAAAGCCCAGGGGGAAAAGATAGTTCATTAACAGCAAGGTCTTATTTCGAATCCCGGTACGAAACTCGAACAAAAAGTGATTAATAAAAGCGTTCATTGGATACCTCCCGTGGTTGTAATTTCCAAAAAGCGATCTTCCAGAGAAGGCCGTTCTACACGCAAATCGACCAGCAAGTCCTCCCGGTTTTTTATATGGGTTATAATAGCTGAAATAGTAGGCCCGATATCAGTGCTATAGTAAATAATATACTCTTCTTTGGATATACGCTTACTCACTGCCGGAAATTTGAGTTCAGGGTCAGAAAGGCTATCACCTTTTGTACGAACAGAGACCTTGGTAAAACCCGCTCCGGTAGCGGTTAGCTCAAGCGGGGTACCGGTAGTCGCAATTTTACCGCGCAGTAAAATTGCCAGTCGGTTTGCCATTTCGTTCGCTTCTGCCATATCATGTGTAGCGAGAATGATCGTAGTTCCGGAAGATTGCAGCTCACGCATTAGATTATGTAATTCGATACGTGAGGCAACATCAAGACCGGCAGTAGGTTCATCTAAAAATACTACAGGAGGTTTGTGGGCGACTGCTAGAGCAAGCCCCAGACGTCTCTGTTGGCCGGCGGATAGCTGATAATACTGTTCTCTCCTTTTCTCTTTAAGACCAAAACGGTCCAGTAAATCATAGCGTGGCAGCACAGCATGATAAGAACAGAAAAACTTCATCGCTTCATCAGGAGTAATACTATCCGGCAAACTTGAAGTCTGTAATTGCACACCAATCAGGTTATACAGTTTTCTCGACTGGGAAGCAGGATCAACATCCATAATTCGCAATGAACCGCCATCAGGAACACGTAATCCCTCCAAACTCTCCAACGTACTCGTTTTCCCCGCTCCATTAGGCCCTAAAAGACCAAATATTTCACCTCGGTGCACTTCAAAACTGATACCATCCACGGCAACAAAATCACCGTAAACCTTACGAAAATCTATAACTCGAATGACCGTATCATTCATGTAATATTTCTCCTTTATAATATTGTTTAGGCAATGAACCCTCTTTTCATCTCAATTAAATATAGCCAAAGTTTCTTTCTAAATATATGCTTTTCTATTCTTAAAAATTATTTTTCTTTGTAATCTGATGCGAACCATTACTCCTATATTTTATTATTACTCTTTATAGTATAATTCTATGTTAAATGTGAAGACACTGAAATTTTAGGTAAAGTTTACACTAAACAATAAGGTAAAATAAATAGGTGTCCGCTCCTATTAGTTCTTCCCTTGTCTTACATATATATTATTTTACTTACAATAAATTTATTTCACGTGTGAAAAACTCGATCCCTTATTCCTTATAGGTATTACTTAACTTTATTTTTATAGCTTTTGCTAGAAATTTTAATTTCATTGATTAACATATTTATTTGTAGCATATACCAACGAGAAGCACCGGCAATAATGTCTACTTTTTTACCTTGTCCATCATCTAACTCTGACACAAATAAATCGTAAGCGTTTTTAGGGTGCGTAATTTGGTGCCTAATCTTTAATGAATCACGAAAGTTTTGCCATCCATTATCGATAACGTTAATTTCTAATTCCATTTTAAAAACTTTTTTTATCGCTTTAAATGTAAACCGAATATTACTAAGGGTTTCAAGATATCTAGATCTTAACTTAACTTCGCCATTTTCATTTAACTCGTAAGTAATTTCCTTTAATAAACTTAATTCTGCATCTGTGAAACAAGGCTGTAAATCATTAGCTTTAATAGCTATTTGTTTTAGACTATATGTCGTTCCTTCAACTAATGCAAAAAAAGCTCGTACATAAATTCTTAACCAAAAATTACTTGCATCTTGAAATAGTTTATTCGCAACATCTAGAAAATCCTGGCCAAGAACTTTTAAAATTTCATCAAGGTCATGAATTGCTGCTAATAATTCTTTTATTTTTTGTTTTTCAGACATAAATAATCTCCTACATTTAATAAATTATCCAGCCACGTAAAGACAAGGGGACGTCAGACTGTGTGAAAAGTACAGCATTCTGATAAATTTCATCCACTTCATCTTTCCCAAAAGCGCATGCCACAAAACAACTAATCTTTTTCAATTTAACTACTCCTAATCTACGAGAATCCTCTATCTTTATTTTAATAATATGAATTTTTGAAGATTGAACCTAGTTCTTTTTTCTTCCTCATTTAAAAATATTTTTTTAATGTTTTATTGCTACAAGAATGTTAGCCTGATAATTATGCTATTTGTCCAAATCATTATCTTCAACTTTGTAATCTTTTAAATAGGCATATCTCTTGATGGTATTAATAGATCTACACTTGATAGCTTCATCTCCTAAAATTCCAAAAATAAATTGACGGGCTAAGGTTCCAATATATTTTTTTAATGGGGGAATTATATATAATCTATTTGCTTCTACCCACGGATTATTAGGATCTTCAAAATTCATTATATTTGCTAAAGATGGATGATCCTTAATTATATAATTATGCACTAATATATTCATTTTAACTATTGGAGCATTGGAATAATTTATTCCTCTTTTACCACCATTTGTTTTTTCAAATATTTCTTTTTTGGTAATAAAATTTAACTCAAAATAACGACCATTTATAGCAAATTGAGCAATAAGTTTGATTAATTTAATCAGCATATAGTCTTTTGAAATAAATTTTTTATCATTTTCTATCTCCCGATATTTTTCTAAAATACCCTCTGGAATTTTATCATAATTCTTAATAATACCTTTTCTCAGTTTGTCTAAATCATGACTCATTCTTCTCAGCTCTTCCTCCGTTGGAAAAGATTCATTATTTTTGTAACTTTTAAAAGATATCATGATTTTCATTAAAAGTTCGAATCCTATAGATAAATATAAAAATACAAAATAATAATCTTGATTATTTATACTTTTAACATTTTCTAATTCTTTAATACCAAGATGAATTAATTTTAATGATTTATCAAGCATGTTATTTAAATAAACTATCTTTACCCTTTCTTCAAATGTAATTTTTTTCATTTTATATTCCTCTATTATATTCAAGGTAATAATATTTCTTCTAATTGTCTAAGACTTAAATAAAAATCTAATAATATTTTATTCCATAATTTTTCATAATTAGTATTAGGATATTCCTCATTCAATTCTCTTATGGCTTTTATCGATTCTTGCGTTACTTTATGCACAAACATTTTTCTAATTGTAAAAATTCTTCGTAATCTTTTAATAATTTTTAAATCATAATTGGAATATTTTTCTTGTAAAAACATTTCTAAATAATTTATCGATCCATTTTTAGATTCTATTTTTAAAAAATCTTTTAATCCTTTTATATTAATCCAATCA
>DASRME010000176.1:0-6481 GCA_035648095.1 Atribacterota bacterium
TCCTTACTCTGGAGGATTGTATAGAATAAAAGTTTCTGTTAAGGGGTTGAACTCATTCAGGTATAAAAGAATATATTTATAAACTGGCAAACCTTTCTTCGTTTGCTCTGGATATTTTTTGCTAGACAAAGCCGGTTTGCAAAAATAAAACCAGGCATGTCTATTGCTTTGGGTGTAGGAAGCAGAGGTATTGAAAACTTATATGAAATAGTAAAAAATCTTGTAGATATAATCAAGGGATATGGGGCCAGCCCTTTTATAATTCCAGCAATGGGAAGTCATGGAGGGGCTACCTCAGAAGGACAAAAAGAAATATTGGCTTCTTATAGGTATTACTGAAGAAAAATTAGGTATCCCAATAAAATCCAGTATGGAGATAGTAGAAATTGCTAGATATAAGGGAACAGTGCCTATATATTTTGACAAAATTGCCTTTCATGCAGATGCGATAATTCCTATAAATAGAGTAAAAATACACACTGATTGGCGAGGAGAAGTTGAAAGCGGCCTTCTTAAAATGTTAGTGGTTGGCTTTGGTAAACATAAAGGAGCAACTGAAATCCATTCTTTAGGGATGGATAATTTTCATAAAGTAATTCCTGAAGCAGGTTCAATAATTATTAATAAAACTCCAGTCATTTTTGGAGTTGCATATATTGAAGATGCTTACGATCAAACCGCAGAAATTAGAGTTTTACTACCAAAAGAGTTTTATACCCAAGAAAGGGAAATGCTAAAAAGCTCTAAAAAATATATGGCAAAAATTAATATACCACAGATTGATGTGCTGGTAATAGATGAAATTGGAAAAGATATTAGTGGCGATGGTGTAGATCCAAATATTATAGAGCGTTTTAGAGAGAAACAAAAGAATGATGTAAAAGGTCCAAATGTAGAACAGGTAGTTATTTTAGGATTAAGCAAAAGGACTCATTGTAATGCTAATGGGATGGGATATGCAGATATTATCACAAAAGAATTGCTCGATAGTATAGATTTTACTTCAACCTATACAAATGCTATTGCTGCCAGATATTTGCAGTCAAGGTTCCCTTAACTGCAAATTCCGATAAAGAGGTTATTGGCTTAGCTATAAATATTATTAAAAAAAGAGCTTCCGATGTTAGATTAGTTAGAATAAAAAATACTTTAAAATTAAGTGAAATTATTGTATCTGAAACTATTTATAAAGAAATTAAGGATAAAAAATTTTTTAAGATAAGCAGAAGAAATGTTCTTGAAAAAATGAGATTTAATAAGAATGGCAAATTAATATAAATATAAAAAGCAATTTTTGAAATATGGAATTTATTTTTTATCTTAGTAAGAGAGGAGCAGGGCAGGAGAAAAAATGACTGATAAAAAAACTTATAAATTTAAAGTTGTAATAACTGACCATGATTATGGATCATTTGAAATAGAAAAGGAAGAATTAAATAAAATTGGTGCTGAGGTAGTTTTGGGTCAATGTAAAACAGAAGATGAAATAATTAAAATCGCTAAAGATGCAGATGGCTTACTTGTAGAATATGATAGTATTACGAGGAAAGTTATTGAATCACTTCAGAAGTGCAAAGTGATTGCCAGATATGGCATAGGGGTAGATAGTATTGATATTGAGGCTGCTACAGAACATGGAATTTGCATTGTAAATGTTATAAATTACTGTATTGATGAGGTTTCAGACCATACTATTGCCTTGGTTTTAGCTTGTATTAGAAAAATTGTGATACTCAACAACGCTGTTAAAAAAGGAATATGGGATTTTAAAATTGCTGAACCGATTTTTAGATTAAGAAATATGAAATTAGGGTTAGTTGGATTTGGGAATATTGCCAGAATGGTTTCTCACAAGGCACAAGCATTCGGTTTAACCGTGCTCGCCCATGACCCTTATATTTCTTCATCCTTTATGACTCAAAATAAGGTTAAAAAAGTAAATTTGGAAGATTTATTAGCTGAAGCAGATATTGTATCACTGCATTTGCCATTAATTAAAACTACAAAATATATGTTTGCTGAAAAGGAATTTAAAGCTATGAAAGAGACAGCTTTTATAATTAATACCGGGAGAGGAGCCTTAATTAAGGAAAAAGATTTATACAGGGCTTTGAAGGAGAAGTGGATTGCAGGTGCAGCTTTAGATGTGACCGAAAAGGAGCCCATTGATTCAGATAATAATTTATTAAAATTAGATAACCTAATAATTACTCCTCACGTTTCGTTTTATTCAGATGAATCCATAAGGGATCTTCAAAGAAACGCTGCCAAGGGGGTTGCACAGGTACTAAAGGGAGAGATTCCTTCTTATATAGTAAACAAAGAAGTGCTGAAAAAAATTAATGGAAATTTAAAAAGCAGATAAAAGAATTGGTAGAATATAAATGGAAAGGAAAAAAATGAAAACAAGTTTTATGACTTCTAATTTAAAAATTGACCAAACAGGAATCCTTACCTCTGCTAAACTTCTCGAATTAGGACTTAATAGGATGGCTAAGGAGGTCAGTCGATGAAGATAACCTTAAAACTGGAAAGCTACTATTTAAAAAACAAATATCCTTCCAGCACAATAGAATTAGATTATTTTAAACCAATACCCGTTCGTAAAGTATTAGAAGACGCTAAAATTTCTCCTACTGATATGTTTTTTATCAAGGTAGGAGATTCGATTGTCAAAGTGGATTATATTCTTGCTAAGTCTGAGGAAGTTAAACTGTTTCCAGTTAGCGTTGGTGGATAAAAAAATTTAAAATTCTTTTAAAGAAAAGATTGATTCTTTCAATAAAAATATGATAGTATAGTACATCTTGTTAAATGTTAACAGTTATCAATATATTTTCTAATTCTGTTTTTTCAATTGCTTTTTGATATACAAAGTATAAATTTTTAGATTGGGGTTAAATTAAATAATAGAGAATAAAATTAATAAATTATATGGTAAATTCGGGTAGGGTTGGAAGGCCAATTACCAGAAAAGCGAGAAAAAAATATAACCTTATGTCACTATCTTTCACAAATTAGTTACTTATTGATGGAGCTTTTGCAAAAGAGTGTCAGAGGGAAGGAAACCTTATATTTGCAATGAGTGTTGAAGGCAAAGAAGAAGATACTGATTTAGAAGAGGCAAAGGTACTTATAATTTAATACCAAATTAAATGAGTTATGGAGGGTGGTACAATGAATCTTTTAAGACAGAACTTATCAAAAACCGATTATTTAAAATATTTCAGCAATATGTCAGACTTGGCAGGTGCAAAAGTATTTGAGTATAAAGGTGGTATGAAGGAAGGGGTAAAAGGCATTGATGTAAAAACCGGAACAGGTTTTAAGTTTACAGTAGTCCCGGACAGAGGTATGGATATATTGAATTCTGAATATTGTGGCATACCGATTTCGTGGGTATCCAAAAATAGAATTATGCATCCAACATATTTTGAAAATGGTGGAATTGGTTTTCTCAGAAGTTTTAGCGGCGGGCTAATAACTACTTGTGGACTTACTTCAGCTGGCGACCCTTGTGTTGACGGAGAGGAAATATTAGGTATTCATGATCGCATTAATCATATTCCTGCAGAAAATCTTTGCGTAGAAGAGTATTGGGATAATGATGTATATAGTATTAGAATTCGAGGACAGATGCGCCAGTGTTCTTTGTATAGAGAAAACCTTGTCTTAAAAAGAGAGATCATTTGCAAAATGGGTGAAAACAAGCTTTATGTTAATGACGAATTTGTAAATGAAGGCTACCAGAAAACGCCATTTATGTTTGCTTATCATGTTAATTTTTCATTTCCCATTATCAGCCCGGATTCAAAATTATATTTATCTGCTATTGAGGTAAAACCATGGAATCAACCGGCCAAAAACGGTTCAGGAATCTGGGATAGATTTATAGAACCTAAGGTTGGATTTGAATATGAGGTTTTTGAAGTCGTAATGCCACAAGATAAAGATAAAGTATATGCAGCTTATATTAATGAAAAAATTAATTTTGGTGCATATATTAAATATTCAACAAAACAAATGCCCTCAGCAGTTGAATGGATAAATTCAGCTCCTCAAGAATATGTAGCGGCAATAGAACCCGGAAACACAGTTGTTTGGGGGAGAAAACTTGCCAAGGAACAAGGAGTATTAAAATATATTCAACCTGGAGAATCATACAAAGTTAATTATGAAATTGGTTTAATGACCAATGAAACAGAGATAAATAAAGTAAAGAAACTTATAGAAATTAATTAATATTTTTTAAGGAGGTGGATATTTATGCCATTCGGTTACAATGGGAAAATATTAAGGATTAACTTAACCACCAAAAAATACAAAGTTGAAGAACCTGGTTGGTTATTCTATAGAACATATCTTGGTGGAAGAGGCATAATAAGTTATTATCTCTTGAAAGAGGTACCGGCAGAAGTTGAACCATTAAGCGAGAAAAACAAAATCATTTTTGCTGCAAGTGTTATGACAGGTGTTCCCTTGCCTGGTTTCGGAAGACAATCGATAGGAGCAAAGTCCCCTTTAACTGGTTTATATGGAGAATCAGAAGCAGGTGGATTTTGGGGAGTTGAATTGAAAAAAGCCGGTTTTGATGCAATTATTGTTGAAGGAAAAGCTGAAAAACCGTCTTATATTTGGATAAAAGATGGGAAGGTAGAGATAAAGGATGCTAGCAACATTTGGGGTTTAGATACAGGTGATGCCAAAGATAAAATAATTGAAGAATTAGGGGAAGAAAAATTATGTGTTGAAATTATAGGCAAAGCAGGTGAAAATCTGGTAAAAATAGCCGGAGTTTCAAGTGATCTTTCTCATTATCATGGGAGAACAGGTATGGGAGCTGTCATGGGCTCTAAAAATCTTAAAGCAATTGCCGTAAGAGGTACTCAAAAAATAGAATTTTCTAATCCGGAAAAAATTAAAGAATTAGCCAAATGGTTTGCTGATAATTTTAAATCCAATGGAGATAATGCCGGGCAATCAAAATTTGGGACAAGTGAATATTACTTTAATAACAATTCGGCTGGGGTAGAACCTACAACTAATTTTACTACAGGATATTTTGAAGGATTAGATGGTCAAGATGTAGAGACACTTCATGATAAATATAAAATTAGGACAGAAGGGTGCTTTGCCTGCCCCGTAAAATGCAAGCAGGTATTTGAGATGAGCGAGCCTTATACTGTTGATCCAAGATATGGAGGACCGGAATTTGAAACGCTGGCTTCGTTTAACTCAATGTGTGGAGTTAAAGAACTGGAAGCAGCAATAAAGGCTCATGAATTGTGCAACAGGTATGGGCTTGATACCGTTTCCACCGGAGTAACCATAGCTTTTGCAATGGAATGTTTTGAGAAAGGATTAATAACTACCGAAGATACTGGCGGAATAGAGTTAAAATTAGGTAATGCAGAAGCTATGCTTGAAATGATAGACTTAATAGCAGACAGAAAAGGCTTTGGAAACATTTTAGCAGAGGGTGCGAAAAGAGCGGCAGAATTTATTGGTCAGGATTCAATCAAATATGCTATGCAAGTGAAAGGTCAAGAATTTGCAATGGCAGATCCAAGAGTTAATTTTGGGCTTGGACTTCATTTTGCACTTTCACCTACAGGAGCTGATCATCTTCAGGCAGAACATGATGGGGCTTTTGATCCCGCACTCACAGGATATGGTCATGATGCAGATGAGCCATCATTTTTATTAAAGAATATACATCCATTAGGCATATTGGAAGCTGTCCCGAGTCTTTCTTTGGGCCCTGGAAAAGTTAGGTTATTTACATATCTTCAACATTATTGGAGTTTATTTGAGTGCTTGGATGCATGCATATTTACATTTGCACCTGTAAGAACCTTTAAAATTGAACAGATACCTGATATGGTTGAAGCAGTAACAGGCTGGAATACTAGTTTGTGGGAATTAATGAAGGCCGGAGAAAGAGCAACTACCATGACTAAAATGTTTAATATTAAAAATGGTGTTTCCAGAAAAGATGATAAATTACCTGAAAGAATGTTTGAAGCAGTAAAAGATGGTATTCTGAAGGGAAATAAATTAGATAAGGAAGAATTTAATAGAGCTATAACTTTGTATTATCAAATGATGGGTTGGGATGGTAAGACTGGTATACCTACAGAAGGTAAGCTACATGAATTGAATATTGGATGGATTTTAGATTATGTGAATGTTTAATATATTTAAATTTGCCCACTGAACTTTTATTTACATAAAGCAATTTAACATAAAATTGTACTTTATCAAATAGAATTGCCTGATACCCAGATAAATATGGGTTTTAGGGGAGGTGTAAAATTTGAAAAAGTTTAAAAGTGATGATTATAAGGAAACCAGGGAGTATGGCGGACTTGTAAAAATATATATTTCAAAAAGCGTTGGTTCTGAAATGAAAGCTGGTACAATTGAACTTCAACCAGGGGAAAGTCTTGTAAAAGATATCCACGACAATGATGAAATATAT
>DASRME010000177.1:0-2442 GCA_035648095.1 Atribacterota bacterium
TGACGTTAAGGAAAGTGAAATTACTATTGTAAACCTTGGTGGAGAATTTTTTGCCTTTGAAGACCGTTGTCCACATATGAATTCGCCTCTCCATTTAGGAAGATTAGAGGGCGATGAAATCGTATGTCCACTTCATCAGGCAAGATTTAATATTCGCAGCGGAAAAAAAGTCAGCGACCCTAAAATTTCTATCCCTAAATTCATCAAAGCAGGATCAATCATGGCAAATGTAAAAACTCATGATTTAAAGAAATATGAAATAAAAATTCAAAATGATGAAATATATATTGACTTATAAAATATAGTTGGGAGGGATTTACAGCAAATAGAGAAGGTGTGGCAAGGCAATAATCCGATAACTTTTCGCAGAAAATCTATAAGGTCTGAGGAGTTATGGGATGTGCCCCTATTTAAATTATAGAAGGTGAGAATTTTATGAAATATCGAAAGTTTGGCTCAACTGGCTTTAATGTATCAGCTCTTGGCTTGGGCTGCATGAGGTTTCCAACAAAAAAGTTGATGCCTCTTCAGGCTGATATGCCAAAATCAATTCAACTGATTAAAAGTGCAGTGGACAAAGGAATTAATTACCTGGATACTGCTTGGGTATATCATTTTGGTGCCAGTGAAAAAATTGTGGGTATGGCGCTGCAAGGGGGTTATAGAGAAAAAGTTCATTTAGTGACCAAAAGCCCATTATTTTTAGTGAACAAAGCGGAAGATTTTGATAAATTTTTGAATAAACAGTTAAAAAGACTGCATACTGATTATATAGACTCCTATTTTTTTCATTCCATGAATAGATCAGGTTTGGAAAAATTAAAAAAATATCACTTAATGGATAAAATGATAGAAGCAAAAAAAGTAGGGAAAATAAAGTATATCGGTTTTTCATTTCACGATACATTGCCGGTGTTCAAAGAGGTAGTAGATTTTTATCCTTGGGATGTTGTGCAGATACAATATAATTATATGGATACAGCGATTCAGGCAACGACTGAAGGCTTAAAATATGCCGCGGGAAAGGGAATGGCAGTGGTGATTATGGAACCTTTAAAAGGGGGAAGATTGGCCAACCCGCCCGCTGAAGCATGGGAAGTGATGGAAAGGTCGAAAATAAAAAGATCTCCGGTTGATTGGGCACTACAATATTTGTGGAATCTTCCGGAGATATCCGTGGTTTTAAGCGGAATGAGCAACCTGCAGATGTTAAATGAGAATTGTGCCAGTGCTGATCGATCCGGAGTAGATTCTTTAGATGAAGAAGATTTAAACATCATAAATGATTTAATTAAAATTTATCGTAAGAGAATATTGGTTCCCTGCACCTCCTGTAAATATTGTTTGCCCTGTCCTTCAGGGGTAAATATTCCCCAGAATTTTGCTATTTTAAACAATATAGCCTTGGAAAGAAGCAATGTTCGTAAATGGCTGAATAAACGGGAATATAAAAAAATGGCTGACTCTCCGAAAAAGTTAAACCAGGTAAAATCTAACGGAAATGCATCAATATGTATCAACTGTGGCATTTGTCTTGAAAAGTGTCCCCAAGAAATAAATATTCCGGATGAATTAAAAAATGTACACTTAATCTTAAAAAAAGGTAAAAAAATTAGTGATATCTATAAATATAAAGATTAATAAATTAATAAATAGAAAAGGTATGCCAAGTCAATAATTCGGCATCTTTTAGCGGAAAACCTGCAGGATTCGAGGAGTTTCTTAGCCAGATTGTTAAGGCCTTAGGTTATTATTATAATAGATAGACCTCGTAATAGTGTGTCAGGAGACAGTTCTCTGGTGCGGCCAGGCTTAGGTCGTGATATTTAGCAGGTGAAAATCCTGTCTGGTAAGATTATAGCCGAATCACCAGTAGCGAGTCTTGGAGTCTTCTGGAGTAATCCATAAGATTTAAGCGTAGACAGTTAGGTAATAGGCCTGTAAAAATGAAATCTCAATAAGATTTCTGTGATTGAGCCCCGAAATGTCCGACAATGGGAAGGTCGACGATTTCAGAGAAGTCGGAAGACCACATCTTACTCTCCGCCCGAGGCAAGGAGAGCAAGGCTTCCCCGGGGTCAAAGAGCCAGGCATGTTACACAATGATATCACGGCAACCTGGGAGACCCAGCTTATTCTTCTAAAAGGAGTATGGTAAACAACCGATACAAAGGGAGAATATCAAATGATGAGCTGGGAGTCGGATAGCCCTATAGTACCGATGACCTCGGGTAATGCTGAGCGAGGAAAGGGGGCTACTTATTATCGTTCTTATTAAGGACACATTAACTTACGCACAGGAGTAGACCATTAATGGAAACGAAATTGATAAGAATAGCCCAGATAGCTAAAGAAAGACCAAAGGAGGTATTTACATCACTATATCATCATTTAAATGAGGAGATATTAACTCAAGCTCATCAGGAACTCAAGGGAGACAAG
>DASRME010000178.1:0-2162 GCA_035648095.1 Atribacterota bacterium
TATATAACCTATGTCAGCCAAATCTTTTGGCATGCCTCCCCAAATCAATAACAAATATATAACCAAAGAAGCAAAGAGCATTGGAATTCTGGCTTTTGTCTTCATTGATACCAGATCACCGATAACTAATATAGCTAAAAAAATTACCCATGCATATATACCCTGCATTTTTATATCTCCTTTTTTATGAATTTTAAATATAATTTCTCTTTATCGTTATTATCCAATTGTTTCATACTTTTTTTTCATTTTTTATACGTTAGGTTATATTAAATATAGAGGAGTAAAAGAAATCATAGCGGTTTTTCTTCCTTATCTCTTTCTTCTTTTACTATTTCACAAAAATCATGAATACTCCGCCGAAAAGGCAGGCATGGCCTCTATTGTCTATCTTATTACCTTCTTAAAATATTGTTTTTTCTCCTAGAATATGATGCAGTCCAAAAAATAACTGTAACTCAAAAAATAGAGATAACCTCAAAGTTGCATTAAATGACAAGTGTTGGAAGATAATCATATCATAGGATTTTATCCATCTTAATACACTCCTTCCTATATATATTTATCAGGATATAAAAGCATTCTATTTAAATTTTTTAAAAATAAAAAGACAGAGTAAGAAAATAATTACATTACTCCCTACTCTGTCTTTTTACCTTAAAGATTCTTCCTATTGAATAGGAAATATTTATTTAGTAAACTTGGTAAGGAGTTCCCTAAATATTAGAATCTATTCCGTTGGCGCTTTTTTGGTATAAAGCTCTCCAGAGCCCTGTCAAGCAAAATTTCTTTTGCCTAAAACTTTTAATACTTTTGGTATTTTATCTCTTCGGATTCTTTTCTTTTTTTTTGAAAAGAAAAGATGACTCCTAATATATTCATGCGGGTTATGGTATTTATTTAAATAAAATGTACCTGATATTAAACAATGCGTCTTGAGTTTTAAAAGGCCTGCTTTTCTGAAAAAACTTAGATGTAGAAATAAGTTTTATACTAATTTTTTTATTGAAGTCGGAGAAAAAATGGATTAAAACCAGGTTGCTCTCTGATCTCCTGAATAAATTCTCTATTTCCAAATAGAATTTCTGATGATTTTTTTATTTCCAATTTTGAAGACAAATTTATACTTAATTCTTAATGACCTGAATATTAATAAAGAATAGCTTATAAGAGGGTAACTGTCAAGAAGAAAGAATTGCACCATTTATTATAGATAACTGTTATTATATAAAACAAAACGTGCTCTTTGTTAAATTGGATTAGCTTGCATGTTCTAATGGTTAATCGAATGATTTGTTCAAAACAGTTCATCTCATCTCTCGTTGTATATCCAGTATTTCTATTTCACTATAGTTCTCTACAAATTTAATAATATGATCAATGATACTATCAGCCTGCCTGACTGTATTTGTTATACAAGCAATCCCAAGAATAATCGTTTGCAGCCTATCCTGCTCACTCACTTCAGCAATAGATACATTGAATTTATTTTGTATTTTAGCAATGACACTTTTCACTATCATGCGCTTTTCTTTTAAAGAGTGAACCAATGGCACATAGAGTTTGATCGTTGCGGTCCCAATAATCATTACTCATTTTCCTTTTTTACTTTCAAGTACGCAGTAAATGCAACACTTTTTATATTCTTACTTTTTTTGGGTATTGACCAAAAATCAGTAGGGCATATAAAATTATATTAACATCTACAATCGCCGAAAGCAATAACATAAATATTGACCTAACACAATCTATTTACAAAATGGTGATCTTTAAATTAAAACAGTTTGATATTCAAATACTACATTGGCTGTTAAGAAAAAATATTATAGGCAGACACCTATTTAATCTGTTACCGATAATTAAAACATTGCTTATCGGGTTTTTCTTATTGAGAGTTATAAAATAGGTTTACAAATAATCTCATTAATTCGTAGTGAAGTTACTTTGGCACTGGATGCTGCAGTTGCCACTACTGCGAAATCTGCCCCGCCTCCCGTTCCGGCAACCACAATCACTTTTTCACCCATTTTTATACAACCGCCATCACAGGCCATCATGGTTATTTCAACACATACTTTCATTCCTTGTCCTAAACATCGAAGAATATTAGACAAGGCATTTGGTGTATTTGTACCGTATAAGTCGTTAACATAAAATAACAT
>DASRME010000179.1:0-4077 GCA_035648095.1 Atribacterota bacterium
GAATTTGTCAGGAAGCGAGTAGAATAAATAAAAATATCAAGACCGTGGCCGTAAATAAAGGGGTGGGTAATTCAGTAATCAGCATTCATCCGAAGCTGGCGGTAGAAAAAATCAAAGAGAGCGTAGAATCAATACTAAAAGGAGATATTGATGAATGTAAAATTAAATTACCGGAGCACTTTAAAGTAGAAATATCATATAAAAAGCATGCAAGTGCTTTTAAAGCATCTTTTTATCCGGGAATGAAACAGATTTCTTCTACTAATTTAGTATTTGAGACAGATGATTATTTTGAAGTTCTACGGATGTTATTATTTACGATATAAAAGAATTTAGGGCGAGAAAATTTGTTGTGAAGAAAAAGTATTTTATAAATTTCAGTAACCTAAGAAAATTAAAGCAGGATTTTTGAGATTTTATGTTGTATAATAATATGATTATAACCAATTAAATTCATAATTTAAAATAAAATTTTCTGCAAGACACTATATGTATCATTTATTGAAAACATTTTTTAGCTTTTTAAGAAATAACCATGATATTATATTAAATAATTTTAAAAGCATAAACGAGCTTTTATAATTGTATGAATAATTGAAATGAATTTATGTAAAAATCAATGAAGTTGTATTAATTTTGATAAGATAAGGATTAATTATGGCTGAAAATTTTTTACCAATTTATGAAGCTCTTCCTTATTTACTAAGAGGTTCTTTGGTAACTATTGGATTAGTAGGAGGAGCCCTGTCCTTGGGATTAATTTTGGGAATTCCTATGGCTATAGGTCAGGCTTATGGCAATAAGTATGTCGCTGGCTTAATTTCATTTTACGTCTGGTTCTTTCGAGGGCTTCCCGTCTTAGTCCTTCTTTTTCTTTTCTATTTTGGATTATTTGCTGTTTTAGGTCTTGACTTGTCGGCTTTTACTGCTGCTATTTTAGTGTTAGGCTTAAGAAGTGCTGCATATCAATCACAGATTTTTCGAGGAAGCATTCAATCGCTTGGTGAGGGGCAGATGTTAGCTGCCTTGTCTTTAGGAATGAGCAAAGCTAAGGCTGCCTGGCATATTATCCTACCCCAAGCCCTAAGAATTTCCATTCCTGGATGGTCTAATGAATATTCTATTATACTAAAAGATTCAGCTGTTACTTATGCTATAGGGTTAACGGAGATAATGACCAGGGGAAAATTTATTGCTACGCGAACCTTTAAACCTATGCCTATCTTTCTTACCTGTGCTTTAATTTTTCTTATTCTAACTTACGGAGGAGTAAAATTACTTAATTTATTAGAGAAGAAGGTAAGAATTCCTGGTTATGGAACTGAAAGAGAGAGGATTTATTAAAGATGCAAAAAGACAAAACTATTGTCTTAAGGGTTGAAGATATTTATAAAAACTATGGCAATGTAGAAGTGCTTAGGGGAGTATCTTTTGAAATAAAAAAAGGTGAGACCAAAGTTATTATTGGTCCTTCAGGGAGCGGAAAAAGCACCCTTTTGCGTTGTATAAATCAATTGACTATTCCGGATAAGGGGCGAATTTGGTTAGAGAACGAAGAAGTCACTCATACCAGAAAGAATATCAATCAATTCCGTCAGAAGATTGGAATGGTCTTTCAGGACTTTAACCTATTTGATCACCTTAACGCTTTAAGAAATGTTGAAATAGGATTAATTAAAGTAAAGGGTATGACAAAAGATGCAGCCAGACAAAAAGCAATAGAAGGGCTAAAACAGGTTGGTCTGGAAGAACAAGCTCATTTATATCCCGCTCAGCTTTCCGGAGGACAAAAGCAGAGAGTTTCTATAGCCAGAACTTTAGCTATGGACCCCAGTGTGATACTTTTTGATGAGCCTACTTCAGCACTTGACCCAGAATTAATTGGAGAGGTATTAGAGGTAATAAAAAAATTGGCGTTAAATGGGATGACTATGGCAGTGGTGACTCATGAAATGGGATTTGCCCGTTCAGTAGCAAATGAGGTTATATTTATGGAGGACGGAAAGATTATAGACCAGGGGTCTCCCCATAAGCTTTTTACCAATCCCGAGCATGAACGTACCAGGAAGTTTCTTTCTAAAATAACCGAATTATACGGAAGGTCAGCAGAAAAAAAATGAATGGAATTAATTTTGTTAGAGAAATAGTTTTGCCCCCTTTATTAGAAGGAACCTGGGTTACTATTAAGCTATTGGTTTTGTCTATCCCCTTGGGCTTACTTTTAGGCATTTTAATTGCCGGGGGAAGGGTATACGGAAATAAAATAGTATCCTTTTTGTGTTCCAGTTTTACAGTTTTTTTTCGTGGTACCCCTTTATTGGTACAACTTTTTGTTATTTATTATGGGCTCCCCTCTATAGGTATATACTTTTCTCCTTTTGTGGCAGCCGTGGTAGGCTTTGTTCTCTGTAGTGGGGCTTATCATTCCGAATATATCAGAGGAGCTATTCAATCGATTAAAAGTGGCCAAATGATGGCTGCCGAAGCTTTGGGAATGAGCAAATTTAAAGCAATTATCTATATTATTTTGCCTCAGGCTTTAAGAAGGGCTCTCCCCGGTTGTTCGAATGAGATTGTCTATTTAGTAAAATATTCATCACTGGCTTTTATGGTTACCTGCATAGAACTGACCGGAGCAGGAAAGATTATTGCCACTCGTTATTTCAGATATACTGAAGTTTTTTTAGTGATAGGAATCATATATCTATTGATGGTTTCTGTAGTTACCAAACTTCTTAGTATGGTAGAGAAAAAACTAAAAATTCCTGGATTGGGGTAAACTGCTCAAACTGGATTTGGAGATAAAAGAACAAATACTTGGCTGTTTGAAAAAGAACAATTTTAGAAAGAAAGCGAGGTGGGAGAGTAAATTAAAATCTCTTATAATTCAAGAAAAAGTTTTAATTAATTATCAAGGAGGATAAAAAAGTGAAAAGAAATAAATCAACATTAGTAAATATTATTTTAATTCTTGCTTTTACTTTATTAATCGGAGGCATAGTTATCGGCCAGGCCCAGGAAAAAAAGGCATATATCAACGGTATTGATCCTGATTTTCCGCCCTTTGCTTATATAGATAAAGAGGGTAAACCTGCAGGATTTGATGTAGAAACAGTAGATTGGATTGCCAAAGAGATGGGTTTTGAAGTCAAACATCAACCTACCGCCTGGGATACCATAATCCCTACTCTAAATGCGAAAAAGATTGACTTTATTGCTTCCGGATTGTCTGTAACCAAAGAGAGAGCAGAAGTTATTGCTTACACCATACCCTATTATGAACACAAGTGGGCCCTGGTAGTGCGTGCAGATTCTGATTTGAATATCGTTACCGGTTTGAGCGAGGGACATACAGTAGGAGTTCAGAGAGGAACTACCGGAGCCAACTGGATAGAAGATAATCTTATTGGAAAGGGTGTAGATGTAAAGATGAAAGTGTATGACACCTTTACTTTGGCTATAGAAGATCTTTTAAATGGAAGGATCGATTCTGCTGTTCAAGATGATACCATGGTTAAGCAAATATTGGAAGCCAGATCAGGATTAAAGGAAGTTGGCACCTGGGGGACAGGAGAAGAAAGATATGCTTACGGTTTAAGAAAAGGTGATACTGAATTATTAGACCTATTAAATGAAGGCTTAACGAAAATAATGAATTCGCCAAAATGGGATGAGCTTAAGGCTAAGTATAGTTTATAATTGTGTAAAAAAATAACAATACAATAAAGGGATCGGGGATTTTTCCCTATCCCTTTATTGTCAGGATTTATATTTAAATATTTTTATTTTACGAGATAAATTATAAAAATAAAAAAATGAATTTAAAAAATAAAAAAGGGATAAATTTATGAAAACATTTCTTCTTCCTTATGGAAACGAAAAAATACCGATTACTATTCCCCAAAAGAATTTATTAAAAATTTGTTGGTTAAAAGAAACGCCCGGAGTTAAAGATAATATAAAAGCGATCAAAGAGGCACTAAAAAATCCCATCGGTTCTCAAGTGATTTCTAAAATTGCTCAGGGAAAGCGTACCGCAGTTGTAATCTGTACCGACATAACTCGTCCTACTCCTGA
>DASRME010000180.1:0-2994 GCA_035648095.1 Atribacterota bacterium
AAGATAAGGTGTGGGTTATAAGTGCGGTTTGGCGCATAGTAATAGCGGATAGGAAAATTAGTATTGAGTAGCGAGTTAAGAAAGTGAAAGAAAGTTTCCCTCTTTTGTAGCTGGATTTGCCCCTTTGGGACAGTTCAGGAATTGCTGGATGCCGGTGTAACTGAAGAAAATTTTGAAGAAATTACCGGTTTTAAGGTACCCGAGGATAAGTCAATTTTGGTAAAAGATTTTGCAGCTGATAAAGGGATAGAGTTTAAAGAAATAAAAGAAAAGAAATAAAAGATAAGTTTATAGAATAGTAAAAAAATGAAGTAAAATACGGTTATACGATTAAATAAAATTTTCCCAAAGAGAATATTTATTATGAAAAAATTACTATTTTTATTATTGCTCCTTGGCTCAAAAGCTACGCTCGCGGGGACGCATCTAAGCATAAATGCGGGGAAAGGTAACGCTCTTATGCCCCGCTCCTATTTGCGAACCTTTTCGTGCATCTGCCATCCCTCGTGGTTTAGTCTTATTCCCGTAAAAAAAAAGATAAAAACTAAAAGAGGGAATAAGAGCGGGAGCTTTTTACCTTCTTTTTCGGCGGCTAATATCTTCGGATTCTTAACGGTTAGCGATAAGTAAAAACATCTATAAATAAAAAGTTAAGAGAAAAGAAACATTTTTATTTATATAGTTTTTGCCTATCGCCGGGGAAAGTACCTCTTTTTTCTTCTCTTTGCAATTTTTCTCCTGGCGTTTGTAGAAGCCAGTGCCGCAAAAAAATCTCATGCTTAGTTGCTTGCCTGCTTTTTTTGCGGTGGTGAGTCTTCTATAAACGCCATCGATGTCGTGTAGATAAACTCTTAGGATAGTTTTAGTATTTTTTATCCTGCTACTGCTAAAAAATATTAAAACGTAGAAGAACAATGATCAGGAACAAGGGGAGGAGGGAGGGGAGCCATGCGATTACCGAGAATAGAGATTTAGCCCTACGATAAAAAGTATCTCGTTTAGCCCGCCTTTATATTTTTAACCAGGCTAAAAAAGCTTTTAGATGGTTAAAAATATAATGCTTTTTTTGCTATACATAACAAAGCTTTATCGGATAAGACAAGCCCTCATATATTTCTTTTAGAATGTCCGATAGAGTCTTGTTATGTATGGGGAAGCTTTCAATTAAACTCCTTAGCAAAAAAAGCTCTTGGCGGGCGGTCGTGGTAGAAGTAGATTAGCCGGAGTGCCAAAATGGGTTGATTAAAGCAGCTGGGGTAGTCTAAAACTGATGGGAACATGTCCGGATGATAGATTATAAGGGAAAGTAAAATTAATCAAAATAACGATACATTTAAAAATATTTTATTGAAAAAGAGGGTTTTTAAAAGATTAGCAGTATAATATATATAAATTTTTAAAAACTAAAGTTATGTTTTTAAATAATAAAGAGAAATTATATTCAATATTTAGGTAATATCAATTTTTAATTAAGGAATTAATTTAATGATATACACTATTATAATTGTTATTTTTGTTTTATTGATTATATTTTGGTTGTTTATTTGGCCTCTTTTAAAATATAGGGGTAGGTTGAGCTATAAAACTCGTGAAGAAGTTTATCCAGACATTATTGAGCTTGACAAAACAATTATTACAATTTGTTCAGCGGCTATTATTTTAACAATACACCTTATTGGAAAGTCTGTCATTGAGAAAAATTACTTAATAATATCTTGGGTTGGTTTAATTATATGCATGGGATTTGGAATTTTGTTATTATTGGCAAATTATACTCACAGAGTAGCTGGGAGAGTATTTTTAAGTGGCGGATTTGATACGTCTAATTCTAAAAATAAAAAAGATGTGGAAAAAGGAGAATTTAGACAAATTTTTGATTATTGGATATTTTCGCATTTAGTTATCATTATTTTAATTTATTTACAAGTATCATTTTTCTTTATGTCATTTTTATTTATGATAGCCTTTGGGCTAAAAAATATATAAAATTATCTAATATTAAAATTAAACTATGGATTAAAGAAAATATCAATTAAGGGGGCATAAAATGAAAAAAATAATTACTATATTCATGATTACGTTTTGTTTATTAAGCTTTGTGGGAATTTCTTGCTTGGCTGCCAAAGAAGCTACCTCTCCTAGTGGAATGTGGAACTCCATGGATGATAATAATAAAGAAGTTTATATATGGGGGATCAGAGAGGGTCTTTTTCTGTGTGTGGAACAAATTACAGAGAGGTATTTGGTGCCTTCACTTACAAATAAGTATGACACGTCTATTATAGAAGACATTTTAGAAAATTATTATCAATTTGTAACAATATTTAAAGCAGATGACTTTAAAACAACAGATGCTCTATTTAAAACCGTCGTAAATATCATAAATGATTTATACAAAGACCCCGCCAATACATATATTGAGGTTTTTGATATGTGCTTTCTTGCTTCTCGAAAACTTAGAGGGGAGTCAATAGAATCACCATTGAGAGAATTAAGAGAAAAGGCATTACCTTAAAATAAACTTATACAAATAATAGCCTTAATAAATCAAAGGAACAGGGTAGGGTTTTATGATCATAAAAAAATATGATTAGAAATAAAAAAAGGTGGTGAAACCACTCTACCAATTAAAACTATATTTGGCAATGAAGGGGTCCTTCTTGTACCGGGAAGGATCCCTTTTTAATTTTACAATATAATGAGCAATTCAAAGCAAATCAAAGATAAATACACCTTTATATAGATAAATCAAAGCGGAAGCTTTAATATTGACTTATACATGGGAATATGATAATATGTTCATATAACAACTTGGCTTTACTTGATTCAAAATCCATAAAAAAGGAGGTGATTAAAATGGCCGTAGTAATAACCGTCCCCCGTGATGCAAGCCTGCAATTTAGACTGGTAGTAGGTGTTAACCCGGTTAGTGGAGCACCTATCATCAACAGCAAGTCCTTTGCTAATATTAAATCTGCTGCTTTAGACCAAGAT
>DASRME010000181.1:0-3170 GCA_035648095.1 Atribacterota bacterium
AGGTTATTGTTATTGATCATAATAAAAGAGAGCTTGAAGAAGCGCCAGAGGGTGGAGTGAAAATAATTATGGATGCTGGTGAATTAAAATTTTTAGATAATACCTTTGATACTGTCACATCCTTTTTTACGCTTATGTATATACCAAAATCCGAACATAAGAAGATATTTAAAGAAATATACAGAGTCTTAAAGAAAGATGGTCATTTAGTACTCTGGGATGTGACAATACCAAAAAGAGAGAATCAAATCCACGAAATGTTTTCTCTTCCTTTAAAGATAAAAATAGATGATAAAGAATTAGATACCGGGTATGGCGTCTTCTGGGGCAAAAAAGAACAGAACTTAGAGTATTTCCAGGAATTATCAATAAAAGTAGGATTTTCTGAAGTGAAATTTAAATCAGATGATCAGATATTTTATTTAAGGGTAAAGAAATAAAAGAAGGAAGAAATATAGGGAAATAACGGAGCCAGGTTCCAATATTTAACATATAAAAACGGTAGTCTTATTACGGTGAGTTGTGTTATTCGATATCCGCAATGTATGAATTATAGCGAACCGCAAAGAACTGAATGCGCGAACGAGCGCGAAACATTTGATTTAGACAAAATCATAGGCCTCATTGTGAAAAATATGAGTGTTAAAAAAGCTGAATAGAAATACTATAAAGTATAATAGAAATATAATAGGGACAGTTATTTTCATGAAGTAAAAATAATTAGAAGGGCTGTTTCTTTTGGAGAACATGAATTCTAAACGAATCCCGGAGGAACAGGGACGGGTTTCCGTTCTTATTTACCCCCTCTAAAACCCTTACATTGCAAGGCTTTCAGGCTCCCACATTATGAGTAAAAAACCGCTGGTATTCACTTTAGATCCTTATTGATAGACATATTATAGAGATAATTTGACATTCTCCAATATATGCAGTATTATATCTAAAATAATAGATAAGTAATATTAATAATTGGAGAGAATCCTATGAATGCAAGAAATAATCAAAAGCATACGCGAATAGGCATAGAGCTGGTAAGAAGGTTATACGAAGAGGGGAAGAGGATATTTACTATCGCGGATGTACGAAAAGCAGCACCTTATTGTGGAATGGCTGATAATTATGTTATAGAAGCTTTACACCATCTTTCCAATACCGGCTGGTTAACCCGGCTCAAGAGAGGATTGTATGTTATTTCAACATCTTTCCCCGGGATGACGCCTGTACATGAATTTGAAATTGCTATGGCTTTGGTTCAACCTTCTGCTATAAGCCACTGGTCTGCTCTGCATTTTCACGGCATGACAGAACAGATACCAAGAAAAGTATATATCACGACAACACAGGCAGTGCCAATATCAAGAGCGGTGAAGATACGGAATAAAAGTCAAAGAAGTTTTAGTAGAGAAATAAATGGTATTTTGTATGAGTTTATCAAAATAAAGCCGGAAAGATTTTTTGGTTTTAAAGATTTTTGGGTCGGAGAAGTTAAGATAACCATAACTGATCCGGAAAGAACACTTATAGATGGACTGATTTCTCCAAAATATTTCGGAGGCTGGGCAGAAATATATTCTGCCTTTGAATCCCACTTATCTTCTCTTGATTTAGCCAAGATGATTAGCTATTCTTTACAGCTTGATGCGGCGATTGCCAAGAGATTAGGTTGGATAATGGAAAAAGTTGGCGTAGAAGATACAATATTACATAAACTTGAAGCTGTTCCTATTAAGGGTTACCGTGTTCTTGATTCTAGCGGTCCCCGAAAGGGAACCTGTAATAAGAGATGGATGATCCAGGAAAATCTTCCCGGGAGAATGATTAAATAAGATAAGGGGACGTTTCGTCTGTCTTATCTTAATAAATGGCAAATATAGAATTAATAGGTGTCTATCCCTGTTTAACCAATTAAAATGTTTGTGACTCCTAAAAGTGCAGGAGCAATATATCCCATTTTTAGATAATTAATATTTTTTTATTTTAAATTAAATAAATGTGGAAATGCTAAATTAAAATGCACCTTTGGGCCCGATACATCGTGCCCCAATGGATTTCAAATGGGTCAGTCCTTTCACATCTTAAAGTCACCGGAAGGTATCTACCTCGTATTTCAGGAAAGGAGATATATTCGATGCGGAAAATTAATGGCAAAAAATTTTTTACTATATATGAGATAAGCTATCTGTTAAAAAAGGAATTTACTCCGGATGATCTTAAACTGCGTATTGAGAACGAAGAATTGCCAGGTCTCAAGATCGGCAACGAGTGGCATATTAATGAAGAGACGGTTAACTTTCTGGTTGATGTAATGATTAACCATAAAATAGATTGTAGTCGGATATTTGGTATTAAGGAGCAAAAAGTTAATTTAAATAATATTAAGTTAGAAGGACTTATTTTGGATATAGGTGGAGGGGGAGAGGGAGTAATCGGCCAGTTTAAAAAAGACAAGGTTATTGAAAAAAAGTAATTAGCTTAATGAGTCCTGACTCCTTTACCAGGGAGGATTTGATTATGAATAAAAAATATCTTCTGGTTTTAGCCATTGTTTTTATCATTATAGTTGTGTTGGGTACCGGGGCATGTGCATGGACTCATCAAGATGTGAAAAGGCAAAAAGAAGAAACTGCAGGGAGGATTACTTCAAGTGTATGGACGGATTGGAATGAAAGTGGCGGTATTCAAGAAGTAAGTAATGGAAATTGCCAGGCAGACGCCAGAATTATTTTATTAACCGGCATTGGGGAAGATGAAGGCGAAAACGTCTCACAGCCTGAAGTTAAGATAATGGTTGAAGAAATTGATAATGGGTCTGAAAAGCAGCCGCAATTGATCAGTCGCTGGTCTCATTCTTTTCCGGGGCATTACTTATAGAGAAACCCGCTGAGTCTATTGAGAATAATCAGGTTCTTTCCTTTCAACTTGCGGAATCAGTTAAATCGTATCTTGTAACTGCTGGTATTTCTTCCTCTCGACTATCTGTAGAAGGCTTTGGTGAGTCCATGCCGGTTGCGTCCAATGCCACGGCTATTGGAAAGGCTCAGAATCGACGTGTGGAGCTGGTGGTTAAAGAGTAAAAAGGGTACCGTTTATATATTCCTTAACCCTTATAAATAGCCACTTCATATATTTGTTAGATTAATACTTTTTACAAGCCAAAAGCTTTATTGGCA
>DASRME010000182.1:0-6205 GCA_035648095.1 Atribacterota bacterium
GAATAATTCCGGCACCAATTTCAGATCTTCCGACATAAGATACGACTCCCTCATATTTCCCTTCAGGGTCTGTACCCAGGGAATTAGTAAAAGATATTAAGGGAATTTTGGCATCATTACAAAGTTTTACTGCAGGAAGTAATGCCATATTGTCTGCGGCACAAAGCATAATTGCATCCACTTTTTTTACAATAAAATTTTCTACCTGAGAAAGCTGTTTCCCGGCGTCCCACTCGGCATCTGCGTAAGTAATATTTAAACCAAGATCGAGAGCTGCTTTATCTATTCCCTGGCGCATAACGCTAAAGAACTCTACAGTTCCCGGTAGTAATACTGCTACCTCTTTCTTTTGAGCAAAGGAAATAGAAAAACTTGCTAAAATTAAACCTATCATTAACACGATCAAAACAAATAACTTAAAATAATTTTTCATTTCAGAGATCCTCCTTAAAATTTTATTAGATATTAGATGAGCAATGTTTTTAAAGGAAATAATCTTTATTTTTTATACGCTTCACCACCTTTTTAATTTATTTTTTGGCTCGCTTGAATTTACCAGGTTATCATTGCTGTTTTAAAATGATTAATTATTTCTTTTTTATTTATGATTAAGCATTAATCCTTTCTTTTTTAAAGGTTCGAGCACCATGACTGCCGCTCCTATTAAAACGCCATCTTCTCCTAATTTAGAAAATTCCATCTTGGGAACAAAGGGGATTATTTTTCTGATATTCACCTTCATTTCTTCTAAAAATCTTGGCGGCAAAATGGAAATTCCCCCTCCGATGATTACTAATTCCGGATCAAGCACAGAGGATATATTTGCAATACCATAAGCAAGATATTTAAGCGTTTCTTGCACAATATTAAGAGCTGCACTGTCACCCTCGGAAGCCATTTTAAATATTTCTATAACCTTGATATTCTTGCCCATTTTTTTTCTTGTTTTTTCTACAATCACTTTATAGCTGGCTAATTTTTCTAAACAGCCATAATCTCTCATGCTTTTCGGAGCATATTTGGGATCAATGAATAGATATCCTACCTCACCGGCAGCATTATTAGCTCCTTTATAAAGTTTCCGGTTAATGATAATGCCGGCACCTATTCCGGTTCTTTCTCCCACAAATACAAAATTATTAATATTTTTGGCTATCCCCTTGGTCTTCTCACCCAAAGCCATCAGATTGACATCGTTCTCAAGAACAATGGGTATTCCAATTTCTTCTAAGGTTAAATCATCCAAAGACATTTCCCAGTTTACATAAGGAGTACCAGTCACTTTTTTTAATTTACTATCTATAATTCCCGGTAGGCCAATACCTATCCCTAATATTTTTTCTTGGGAAATATCTATTTCTTTTATAAAATCTTTTAATAAAAAACTCAGAGATTTTTTTAATTTTTGGCCATTTAAAGATTCCATTTTGGGGCCAAACTTCTCTTTAATAATATTGTAAGATAAATCCATCAAGGCTACTCTTATACCATTTTCTCCTCCCAAGTCCACTGCAATCATATAAGCTGCCTCTGAATTTATTTTTAATAATATTGGTTTTTTCCCACCTGAAGAATCTCCCTTACCAATTTCCTGAACGATATCTCCCTCAATTAAATCCTTCACAATGGCGGAGATGGTGGGAGGTGTTAAACCTACTATCTTACCAACATCTGCTCTTGAAATAGGAACATTTTTCTCAATGGTTCTTAACACTAAACCTTTATTTATATTTCTTATTTCCATTTAATTTTTTTCGCTTCTATTTTTTAGATAGAAAGTAAGTTCTCCTTATCATACTTTTTATGATGCTTATCATGATGCTTTTTATTAATTTTGTTCTTAAATATTCTTTCTTAATTATCTTTACTAACTAAGTAAATAATAAAATATTTCTCGTCTGGTGTCAAATTAATTTTTAAAATGGATTCCTATTTGCGCTTGAGTGACAGATATGGAAAGAAAATAATAAATAATTTAGATCAAATAAATTTGACCCTTCCTGTGGGTTTTCTCATAGGGGGAATAATTGGGACACACTTTACTTTTTATAAAGCATTCAATTCGGGAGCATCAAAGAAGAATGTCCCCTTTTTAGCTAAGTTTTAGAAATCCTACTTTTTGTGAAAAAAATTCAGATAGAGGGAAAATATTTTTTAAAATATTTGTTGCAATGAGAAAAGAAGTGGGGTAAAATAGGTTTACGAATTTTTGTTCGTACTCACTTATTTCGATACATTTTTTATAAATTATCCCGGAAAGGAAGGAAATAAATTGTTTAAAAAACCGATGAAGATGAAAGATTTAGAAGTTTGGGGAGTCCCCTCTTATATCGTGGATATTTGGGAGAAGAACTATTCTCCTCATCTGATGTCGGTACAGGAAAAAGCGGTAAGGTATTACGGGGTGCTGGATTATAAAAAAAGAAGAAGGTTAGACAAAAATCAGAATCTCCTGGTGATTGCGCCGACCTCATCGGGCAAGACCTTTATCGGAGAGATGGCTGCCGTTACCCAGGCCATCCATAATAAGAGGACCATTTATCTGGTCCCTTTAAGGACACTGGCCGAGGAAAAATACCGGCGTTTTAAAAAGATGTATCATGCTTGCGGCATAGATGTGGCCATCTCCTCCCGTGACCGAAAGGAAGACGATATAAGGATCGGTAGTGGGAGATTTGAAATCGCCATCATGGTCTATGAAAAATTTCATTACTTTTTATTAAAACATCCGGCATTTTTGAGCCGGGTTTCTCTGGTTATTATTGATGAGATGCAGGTTATCAATGACCCGATGAGGGGTCCCCTTTTAGAGGAGATACTGGTTGGCTTACAAAAACAGGAGCAAAAGATGAAGGTCATTGCTCTTTCGGCATTTTTAGAAAATCAGAGGGGTTTCTTGGCGTGGTTTCCCTGCCGGGTGCTGACCTCTTACCTGCGTCCGGTAGAGCTGCGCAAGGGAATCGTAAGAAATGGTATTTTCAAATATATCACCCATAATGAAAAGAAGGTGGGAGAAGAAGTCTTTTTTAATCCGATTACTGTCCGGGATAATTGCCGGGAAGATTATCTTCTGGAGACGGTCAGGTATTTTGCCGAAAATAATGAGCCTACCCTGCTCTTTTTTCCTACCCGGGCAGAATGTAAAAGATGGGCACAGTGGCTGGCTGATAAACTGGAAGACTGTCCGGCAGAAAAAGCCATAGAGGATTTACAGCATATGGAGGAAACTTTAACCCGGGATAACCTGCTTCCCCTTTTGGAGAAGGGCATTGCCTATCATAATTCCGACCTTTCCTGGGAAGAAAGAAATCTGGTGGAAAATTACCTGCAAAACGGAGAGATAAAGATTATCTGCGCAACCACCACTTTGGCCATGGGAGTGAATCTTCCTTTTAAAAATGTGATTCTCTCTATCGATAAAGTAGAAAGTGTGAACGGGGATTACCAAGATGTCCGGCTCACCAGCCTGACTTTTAGCGATATAGAGAATATGGGTGGAAGAGCCGGGAGATTAAATAGCGGAAAAAAGGAAGAATTCGGCCGGGTCATTTTTTTAGCCCATTCCCTGCTTTCTGAAACCATTTATCAAAATCTTTATTTTAATTTCCTGCGGGATAGATTGGAAAAGAATGATGCGGAAGATTATATCGGGGAGAGACAGGACAAGGGAAAGGCAGCAGAAGAGATGATTCCCTATCCGGAAATAGACGATTGGGATAACGACGGGTTGGATGGAGCAGTTGGCCCCAAAAAGAAGGAAAAGGATTTAACCACACTTCTACTTCGGCTGATTGTTAACGGGAAAGATACAATAGATGCAATTCTGGCCAGCATCAATGAGGGTAGTTTAACAGGAGGAAAAACAGGGGCATCTGATGTATCATTGTTGGAGGAGAATCGCGGATACTGGCAATTTGTTATTGATAAAAAAAGGAGCAAGGAAAAAATTGATGATTCGCTGATACAGTTACAGGAAAAGAGTTTGATTACAAAAGATGATAAAGGGAGATTTTCTGCGACTGATGCCGGCCTCCTGATTATTGCCAAAGGGATCAGTGTGAATACTTATTTTTATTTTTTATCCTGGCTGGGAGGAAGTATTAAAGGAGAAATAAGCCCACTAGAAATTATTTTCACCCTGACTTTAAGTGAGGACGGAAAAGCCCTTCCTATCCCCTACCCTCAATTCTACCGAAAAGGTTATCAAAAAGGGAAATATCATTATACCGACTGGCAGGAAGTCTATCGTAACAAACTGCTTAGCCTGGTCTTTGATCTGGGAGAAGAAGGGAAAGAGATTTACCAGGGAGAGCACGGCCTGCAAAAAGGAAAAACCGGCATTGAAGATTATCTTGCTTTTAAAAAGACCTTATTGTTATATGATTGGATCGGCAGCAGGGAGATAAGAAGTATTGAGCAGGAGTACAGTCTTTATCATGGTGCGGTAAAGCGCTTGGGAGAAGGATTTTCCTGGCTGGCAGACAGCCTGGCGGCAGTTGCGGAGGATGCGGACTGGAAAAAAGAACGGGAAGCAGATTTAAACAAGATAAGGAATTTGTCCGAACAATTGGTTGAAGGCGTGGAAGAACAAGGATTAAGCCTGGCGCAATTGCATATTCCCGGATTAACCCGGTCTTATATTGAAAGATTGGTAAAAGAGGGATATGAGGATGAGGATTGTTTGGAAGAAGTGGGAGAGAAGGAACTGGGCGATATACTGCCCGGGAGATTGGTTAGGAGAATTCAGGAGAGAATAAAAGAGAAAAAAGTGGAAGAAAAAGAGCAAGAAATAAGGAAGGAAGAAGAAAAAGAAGGAGAAGCAGCGGGAGGAGAAATAGGAAGAGAAGAAGAGCAAGAAGTAGAAGAAGAAAAGCAGGGACCAGGAGCAAAGAAAGAGAAAGAAAAAAGAGAAGTAAAGGTTGATAATGAGATGGAGATGATAATTCCCGTTTTAGAGATTGACCAACACCGCCCGGATAGAATTATCTTTGAAGGCAAAGAGATAAAAGTTACAGCAATAGAATTCTCCTTAATCTATCTTTTAGCCCAACATAGAAGAACAATACTTACTCATAATAATCTTTTAGATACAATTTGGAAAGAAGATGAGGATGCCACTTACGTTCAGATAACCTATCATTTATATAGAATAAGAAGGGACATTCTAAAAATTATTGGTAATAATAAAAAGAATAAAGAAAGGATCAAGGATATTTTAAAAGTAATTTCTCGAAGGGGGATAATGTTGAATTTAGAAGAAGATAAATTGAAAATAAATTGATTTTTTGACTTTTTTGTCTCATTTAAAATAAATTTTGCTTCAATTTTTAAAAAAATAATAATTATTTTCTTATTTAAAATCCAGATAACCGTTGTGTTGTCTGGATTTTTTTATTCTTCCTAATCTTAAATGAGGTAAATAAAAAATAAACAAAAAATACATAAAAAATAAACAAAAAACTTAGTACAGGAAAATTATTATATGTTGTAATGATATTAGTCGAACATCCGATAACGACTATTATCGATGAAGATGAAGGAGAAAATACATGGAAAAAGAATTTCTGAAAAATCAAAAACAACTAACCAAAGAAGGATATGTTATCGTCTCATCTTATTTTTTAGATAACTGTGTAGAGATATTGGGAACAGGACCAGGTATGCTCTATCTTCAATTACTTAATTATTGTCATAAGGGAAAAGATCTTGCCTGGCCTACTTTAGCTACCTTAGGCAGGAAGATGCAATTTACGCCAAAGAGTATAACTAAATTTCATCAGATATTATTAAAACACGGATTAATTAAAAAGATAAGTAAAGGAAAAACTGCCTCGGGTCATTATAAGAGAAATATTTACCAGGTTACGCCTCTTCATAGGGTAAAAAATACCCTCTCCGTAGGTAATATTTTCTCCCAGGTAGAGGAAAATATTACTCCTAACCCAGGGAAAAAATTACCCATAAACAATAGCAATCTTAACATTACCAATACAACAACAGCAAATGAGAGAAAAGCTGTTGTTGCTGATTTTAAAAAATTAAAAGAGAAAGGAGACCTGTCTGCGTGCGGACACGCACAGGCAGAAGAAAAGATGAAAGCAATAAGAGAGCGGATGGTGGAATTAGATTTTAAGGAGGAATTCATTGAGAGGATACTGAAAGACTTTTCGATGAAGAAGGTTGAAGAGAAATTAAACTTATTGAG
>DASRME010000183.1:0-4303 GCA_035648095.1 Atribacterota bacterium
AGAATATATTGATGAATTTTATACACGAAATGATTGGATGATGTATTTAGATACTCAACTTTTTGCAGTAGGTAGAGAAGACAATACTTGCATGGACGTTATATGTTCTGTAGATCCAATGGGAACCCATGTTGAAGTTTATTATTTAGACGATCGAATTATGTTTAAAAAACTTCCACCTGAAAAGCATTGGCTTGCAAGAGATCTTACGAAATGGCCTATCAGTTCTTTTGTAGGTGAAGCATCTATTATTGACATATCTGATGTCAAAGCGGAGGAAAATAAACCCCTAAAAGATATTATAAAAGAAAGAAGTTCCCATTTAAAACAAGGCGATATAGTACTATGTAAGACTGACTACAACGAGAAATTTAAAGGTAATAAAATGTCTGGGGAATATTATGAAAAAAGTTTTGGTCCAGGACCGGAAGCACTTCAATGGCTTGTAGATGAAAAAAACATGAAGGCTTTTGGGATCGATGCAAGGGGACCAGAAGATAGGAGGTTTAAAGATATTTTCAAGGATGTTAGCAAACTTGCCTATCCAGCTCATAGAGTACTGCATGATAATAATGTACCCATCATTGAAGTATTGGCAAATCTTCATAAAACTTCAGAAAAACGGCTCTTCTTGTTTTGTGGGACACCCGTAAAAGCAGAAAAATTGAGTGGGGGGCCTACTACCGTAATAGGTATTGAAATGAACACTGGCAAAATTGTTGATTTTACTACTTATTCCAAGTCACTTGTCGGGGTAAATGCTAACAAAATACAAAGAATAGAACCGTCAGAACAAGATGAAAATATTCACAGAAGATTAAGAATACAAAAAATGACTGCCATTGGTCTTGGGTATCGATATCCAAATGGTATGGAAGAATGGGGCGAAATTATGTCATTTTCTTCTCATCTTGGAACACACATAGAAGTACCTTTCCTAAATACAGAAAATAGACCCCTTCCAAAAAATATATTAAAGTCAGTTAGTGATTTAAAATATACACAACTGTGTGGACCAGCAACTGTGCTCGATCTTACAAACAAAATTCCAACCAATGGAGAAATAAAGTTAGAACATTTAAAAGAATACGATAACCAAATTAATAGTAATGATATAGTTGTTTTAAGAACTGATTTTTCTGATTGGAATTACAATATACCTGGAAATTATAAATTGTCACCAAAATTAACAATGAAGGCAGCAGAATGGCTTATAGAAAAACAGGTTAAAATGATCATAACCGATTTTACGTCCGTTGATGGAAGTGAAAGTGCAAAAGAAAATGGGGGTAAAGTTCGCCACAGCCTATTCCAAAATAATATTCCCATTGTAAATATGGCCACAAATTTATGGATGTTACGAAAAACGAGATTATTTTTAGCTTGTCTACCACTTTCTATAACCGGTTTAGATGCATCACCTGTTCGACTTATTGCCGTTGAAGAATATGGAGAGAAGAATTCTTTGCTTAATTTACAATTACAAGACTAAAGGGTGTGTGCTTAAGCAAAAGTTTTAAATTTAATTTAGCGGGAAATCCCCGCCTGTACAGGCGGGGATGAGAGCAAATTCCCGTTAAACCTCAATAGACTATTGTCAGTTGAGGCGTGGGAGTCTATTTATTTGGGGAGGTTTATAACCCCTCCTTTCCCGAAACATAAAGGAGTAGATGACATTATGATTAAAAAAGAGGAGATGGAAAAATACTTATTTACATTGCCTTCTCTTATTGTGGTTGTAAGTTTCCTTTCCCTTTTTTCTTATATTATTTATATGAGCATGATGAACATGAACCCATTCTCAAGTGAACTAGTTTTTGTTGGGTTAAAAAATTATATTTGGATTTTTACAGAAGATATGCTATTTCCAAAGTCATTTAAACTTACAATACTTTGGGTTTTTATAAACCTTACTCTACAGTTTATTTTAGGCTTTTTTGTAGCTCTTACCGTAAAAAATTTAACAAGTAATAGATATAGTAGATTTAGTAGATTTAGAAATGTAATTACAACCTTAATTTTAATTCCTTCAATGACTGCCCCAATAGCGGTAGGTATCTATTTTAGAATAATTTTAAACACAGAATTTGGACCTTTAAATTTTTATCTCCAAAAATTAGGAATACCCGCTATTTCATGGTTAGGTAATTCCTCAATAGCCCTTTATAGTGTTATGTTAACTAGTTTATGGTCAGGAACACCTTTAGTATTTTTATTATGTTTAGCGGGGCTACTCGTATTACCCAAAAGCCCATATGAAGCTGCTAAAATTGATGGTGCGACACCACTTCAAGTACTGTTCTATATTACACTACCATTAATGAAGCCTATTTTCTTAACAATCATTCTATTAAGATTTGTTGATGTAAGTAAGGTTTTTGATAAAATTTTTGTCTTAACTGGTGGAGGTCCAGGAACAAGCACTGAGATTTTAACTATGCATACTTATTTTACTTTTTTCAAGAATCTCGAATTTTCAAAAGGAGCTGCGATTGGCGTTTTATTAACAGTTGCAGTAACGGGTATGGTAGGGATTATTCTTTGGTTCATGAGGAGGTCAGAAAGTGAATAAACAATTGGACAGTTATAATAAAATTTTGGATTTGTTTGTTATTATTTTAGCTTGTATCCTCCTTGTATTATATCTTTCACCATTTTTATGGGTTTTCCTTATATCAATTAAGCCCCCGGGTATAACCTTCGAATTGCCCCCTGTTTGGAATTTCAAGCCAACATTAGAACATTATAAAATGCTGTTTACTAGTTTTGGTTTGCAAGAATATATAAAAAATTCTTTAATTGTACTTTTCTTTAGTGTAACTTTAAGTATATTTATAGGTGGACTGGCTGGATATGCCTTAGCTCGCTTAAAAAAAAATACCACTCTTTTAGGAATTATTTTTTTTAGTAGAATTGTACCTCCTATCGTACTTATGTTACCTCTATTTGTTTTGGGGCAGAAAATGGGGTTGCTTAATACTAAAATCGGGTTAATTTTGTCATATCAATTTTTATTAATGCCAGCAGCTGCATGGTTACTTAAAGGATATTTTTCAAGTATACCAATAGAACTTGAAGAAGCAGCTTTCATTGATGGAGCAAGTCGCTTTCAAGTTTTAATGTATATAGTTTTGCCAATAGCAAAGCCCGGATTAGCGGCAACAATTATTTTTTGTAGTATTTTTAGCTGGAACGAATTTTTATTTCCACTTGTTCTAACCCCTTCTTCTTCGAAAGTTTTAACAGTAGTCTTGCCAAATTTCCTTCAAGAATATGGAATAGAGTGGGGTCCTTTAGCCGCGGCTACAATGGTAGTTGTCATTCCTTTATTAATTTTAACTCTTACTTTTAAAAATTTCCTCCTTGAAGGAATCGCTGAAGGTTTAGGTAAATAATAATGATCAAATTTGTCTTATTTTATATAAGGGGGATTTAGTGAAAGTAAGTTGTATATAGATCAAAGCACAAAATATATATAATGGCTATCTCTCAAAAACCAACTGTTTAATGCAACATATTTTACCTAAACAACAAATTTAACTCTATATGTACTTTAAAAACTAAATAGAGAAAATAAATGGTTATAAAAAAGTAGAAAAGCCATTTGTTGGCCTGTTCATTAACTCTTTTATCAATCTCTTACAATTTATGGCCGAGATCTTAAACCCTAAGTAGACCTTTACACGTATTAATCCCCTTACCGGCAGATGATCTATCCCGTACCCCTTTTTAGTACCGAAGCAATACCCTCTATCCCGCCCTTTTTTTAGCTAACTCTTGATATTCGGAGGTTCCCATTGCAGATTATTGTTAGTAGATGTTAGCTGGCGTTATTTTTAGTATTTTTGAATATTGGTACTTTTTGGGTTGTAACCATAATAGATTAAGAAATATTAATTTATAAAGATTAAAGTAAAAATATAAAAAATTTAATTAAATAAATATAAAGAAAAGGAGGAATTAAAATGGCAAACGTAATCTTAAAGAATCTTACTAAAAAATTTAAAGAGGTAACCGCGGTAGATAATGTAAACATAGAAATAAAGGATAAGGAATTTGCAGTCTTGGTCGGTCCATCTGGTTGTGGGAAGACTACGACATTGCGGGCAATTGCTGGTTTAGAAGAAGCAACTTCCGGAGAAATCTATATCGGCGATAGGTTGGTAAATGATGTTCAACCTAAAGACAGGGATATTGCTATGGTATTCCAGAACTACGCTCTTTATCCCCATATGGATGTTTACAATAATATGGCTTTTGGTCTGAAATTGCGGAAATTTCCCAAGAAAGAAATAGACCAAAG
>DASRME010000184.1:0-2143 GCA_035648095.1 Atribacterota bacterium
CCACCTATCATAACTACTCTTGGAACTATGAGTATATATAGAGGATTGGTATTCGTGCTTTGCAAAGGAACCTGGGTTAGTGCTCATGAGATGACTGAGGTTTTTCGGGGGTTTCCCAGAAGAAGTTTTTTAGGTATATCTAGTCTTATATACATATCGATAATAATAGTAATATTATTTTTAATTTTTTTGAATTTAACCAGGACTGGAAGAGAAATTTACGGAGTAGGCGGCAACAAGATAGCTTCCCAATATGTGGGCATTAACCTTAAGAAGATTAATTATCTTGTTTTTACCTTATGTGGAGGAATTACTGGTCTTGCAGGATTTCTCTGGGTTGCCCGTTATGCTGCTGCACAGAGTGAAACTGCTATCGGTTTCGAACTTCAGACTATTGCGGCTTGCGTCATTGGAGGGGTAAGTATTACTGGTGGCTCCGGGACGATTATCGGTGTTGTGCTGGGAGCTTTTTTCATGGGAATTGTTTATGATGCTCTGACTATGATTAATGTTTCGCCCTTCTGGCAGATGGCCATTCAGGGCTTCATTATACTTTTTGCAATTATAATAAATACTGTTATGGATAAGCGCAATCAGCAGCTAATGCTAAGAAAGAGAAGTTTTAATGAATAAAGAAAATGGTGTTCTTGACATTAAAAAAATCAGAAAAATTTCCTTGCTAAATATTATGTGGCAGTGGGAAATCATTCTCCTTTTTATTTTTATTATGGTGATAATAATAAATTCTAATTTATCTCCTTATTTTTTAGATTATAACAATCTTATGAACACAACTTTCAATTTTATAGAAAAAGCCATCATTGCTCTTCCTATGATGTTTGTGATCATATGTGGTGATATTGACATTTCTGTTGCCTCTATTATAGCCTTATCTTCGGTTTTTATGGGCATGGCCTCCCACGCCGGAGTGAATACTTTTGGGTTGGTTGCAATAGGACTTTTTTCAGGTTCGGTGGCAGGTTTTTTAAATGGTTTCATTATCACAAAATTTGGGATTCCTGCGATCGCTGTTACTCTGGGAAGTATGTCTTTGTTTAGGGGGATTGCTTATGTCATTCTCGGAGATAAGGCCTTTACCAAGTACCCAACCTCTTTTGCTTATTTTGGGCAGGGATACATAGGAAACACCATGGTTCCTTTTGAATTGGTCCTTTTTTTAATGCTGGCAATAATCTTTGGCATCATTTTACATAGAACTACTATAGGACGGAAGGTATTTGCCATTGGAAACAATTCTACTGCTGCTCGTTTTTCAGGGATACCCGTAAACAGAATACGTCTTATTATTTTTACAGTTACCGGGCTCTGTTCAGGATTAGCTTCAATCTTGCTTACTTCCAGAATCGGGAGTACACGTCCAAATATTGCTGATGGTTGGGAGCTGGAGATTATTACCACAGTTGTACTGGGTGGCGTAGCTATTACCGGCGGAAATGGAAATATTTTTGGCGTAATTATTTCCATTTTTATCATTGGATTTCTTAAATTCGGCATGGGGCTCATTAATATACCTGGCAAGGTAATGACTATTATTATAGGCTTATTACTCATTTTAGCAATTATGCTTCCTCAATTAATTGAAAGGTTAAAACCAAAAAATAGTTTTGGTAAGGTTAAAAAATAGCTTTAGGAGCAGATTAATGAAAAGAGTAGCATTTAAAATGAAATTAAAAGCAGGATATGAAAAAGAGTATAAAAAAAGACATGATGAAATCTGGCCTAAGCTTAAAAAAAAATTATCCCGGGCGGGAATTTTTGATTATTCCATATTTCTTGATAACGAAACACTGACTCTTTTTGCGGTGCAAAAATTAAAAGACAATAATACAGTTGAGGAACTTCCTTCGAAAGAGATAATGAAAAAATGGTGGGATTATATGAAAGACATTATGGAAACCAACCCAGATAACTCACCGGTTATCACCTCTTTGGAAGAGGTTTTTCATATGGATTAAAGATATTTTTATTAAGTAAATAGATGAAGAGAAAATAATTAAAAGAATTTTATCTATTTAAAAAGTGAAAATTAACCATATAAGAATATAATAATTTAAGAAAATATTTTACGAGTAGAAGAACTTTTTTATCATAGTATAAAAGATTAACTACAAAAGAAGTTAAT
>DASRME010000185.1:0-2386 GCA_035648095.1 Atribacterota bacterium
TTCGGCAAAATGATATTCGATTAGTCCCCTAACTCTTTCTGTCATGGGGACAATACGTCTTTTTGATTTTTTACCGTAAGGACCACCCTTGCCGTAGATAACCAATCTTCTTTCTTGCCATTGGATATTTTCTTTTTTAAGGTCTGCAAATTCAGATAATCTTAATCCTGTGTCAAGCATGGTCCATATAACAAATTTTTCCCGGAAAGTATCACAGGAATTAGTTAATTTATCAACTTCGTCATTATTTAATGGTTCTCTTTTATATTGGTATGGCATATAATTCCTCTAACAATATTTTTGTGGGCATGCTGCCGCTAAATCTTAATCTACTTTTTCCTTAAAAAACTCTAGTGTAGATTTTACAATACTGCCATTGTGTTTGGTCAAAACGGATTCCACTTTTCTAAATATTTCACTTGGAGACTGGTCTTTTTTATCAATTCTTATCTCCCCAGTTTCTCCAAAAATTAGGTGTACCTTTTCTCCATCACTTTGCTTGTATCCAACCAATAAATGCTGCTCGTTTCCCTGTGTTCTTGATTCTACCCAAAGATTTTCATCTTCAAGATGATTAATTATTTTCTTTTCTGTTATGTATTGTTCAAAAAAATCTATATATGGTCTTATCCAATCTTTGCCATCAGACGGATAACCATTACCATCGGACCATAAAGGGCGACTGCCAGAAAGTTTAAATTTTCGGTAACGTAAAAATAATAAACCATCGGCTTTTAATTTTTTATCTAAAAAATCCCTAATTATTTCTTTAATTTCAGTCAGCTCAGTAGAAAGAAGCAAATTTTCATCAAGGGCTTGTGATTTTGATTTTATTAACTTTATTATTTCATCCTCGTTCATGATAATTTAGATTCACCTTCTCTCGGCTTAAGATTTTATTTGAACTTTGGTATTTGTTTTAGTTTAGTTTAGTTTTTCCATTGAGATTTGTCAACATTAAATATAAAATGCGACAAAATGGCGTTAATATATAATATAAAATATATATAAAATAAGGATTTTATTTTTGACAGAGGGAGTAAATGGCGTGCTTTTACACAGAAGGCGACAAGAAGGATCATTATGTTTTTACTGCTATCTTAAATGTATTATAGTTCTTCACAGGTTATACCCATAATAAACTATAAATGTGGATAAATACGAAGTAAACAAGCGAGAAAAAGAGCATATAAGAGAAAAGAAGGTTAAAAGCGGGGAATTTCAGGAAACACGAAAAATAAAAGCTCTTTTAAGCCTGTTTTTAGCCCCTATTTTAAGGTGGCTGGTATGAATCATCCTATTTTTTAAATACGTCTCATATACGCCAAATATGAAGCTTTTTTCAAAAACGCTAAAAACCTTATGTAGCAACAGTTTCATTGATTTTTTGCAAAATCAACCCGTAATTCATTGATTGCCTGCTTGATTTCTTTGATTTCAGCAGTAATACTATGGGAAAATATCTTTTGATTCTTGATTATTTCATTAATAAAAAACTCCAATTTGTATACCAGGTATAAAGAAAGTACCAGGGGGAAGCCGTTATTTGCTATTAATTTTAGCATGTATTCAATATCCAATTAATTTACTTCCTTTCCAAACCCGTTTTTGGCCAGGCCTAATATCGAGGTGTAAGAAATTTTTCTTTTCATAAAAACCAATACCATTAAAGCCTATTTCCTGAGCAAAAAGAAGAAGATCGAAAAGCAAAAAATCCTTTACGTGGATGTCTACCGCCATACCCAGGAGATGATAAGAACCGGAAACTCCCCCTACTCTTTTATTTTCTTCCGAACAGCGGTAACCGGAATTGATATATATTGGCCTATTTATAACCATCCTTAAATGATTTAACCTGGCAAAAAGGTCCGGAGACAGCATAACCCTCTTACAGCAGGGACACTCAAACTCAAATAAAGAAAAATATTCAGTTAATTCTATATCATTAATTATACCCATAATTTATTTATATTTTAAAGCCCTGCCATTTCTTACTACATCCGGCATAGCCTTATATATAATTTCGTTCACCTCCGGGACAGTAGCTTTCATCAGATCCTTTACATAGGAAATTTCACCCTCTTTTAATTCAACTTTTTGTTTCCTTAATATTTCAATCAATTTTACCCAGGCCACTTTCCATTTTTCCTCACCATTTCCTATCCCCAGCTCCTCTTCAGCCCAGAGCATAGCTGCCAGTATTGCCTCTTTTATTTTGTCTGTCCTATCCTGGCCAAATTTGTTTATCATAAATTTAGAGGCCAGACCAACCAGAAAAACAAGAGCGAAATCTAATAGATATTTAGTGATAAATGCTTCTAACATGTTTTACTCCTTTCTCTCCCCCCAGGAAGGTCCGCGGTCCCTTCCGAGGAAGAATATTATA
>DASRME010000186.1:0-2644 GCA_035648095.1 Atribacterota bacterium
AAGACAAAGGACTTTCATCTCTTTTATTTATAGAAACCTATAGGGGCAAGTCTTGCAATGCAATAAAAGATATACTAAATTGACCCCATAACCAGACCATTAAGAATAGAATTTAAAAGTGCCCTTTATCGTATTACCGTCCCCTGTCACCTTAGATATATCGGCGAGAGCTTAAGCGTTTATTTTAACAGCAGTTCCCAATAGCCAACATCTATCCATTTATTAAACTTATATCCAACTTCTGTAAAATGAGCGACTTTTTTAAAACCAAATTTTTCATGCAAATGTTGGCTTTCCTTATTGGGCAGTGCTATACCACCTAAAACTGCATGAATGTTTCTTTTCCTGAGATCATTTAATAGTGCTTTGTATAGTTTAGTACCAATGCCTTTACCCTGTTGACCGGCCTTCAAGTAGACTGTTGTCTCAACAGAAAAACGATAGGCACATCTACCTTTCCATTTACTTGCATATGTATAGCCAATGATTTCTTCATTTTCCGAATAAACAAAAAATGGTAGAGATGAAGTAATTTCGATTATACGTTTTTTCATTTCTTTACAGGAAACAGGACTTTCTTCAAAAGTGATGATAGTATTTTGTATATAGTGGTTATAAATATCACAAATTTGCTGTATATCATCAAAGGTTACTTTTCTAATCATCTCTTCCTCCTGCAATGACATCTAATTGGTTTATATCCGAACCAGTTTGTCTATACCCCCCATTTAACCAGATATCCGAAGTGCTTCTGGGTATTTCAACTTTGGATAATTCTTATATTTTTTATTATAACATAGAATATGAAAAAACAGAGAAACGGAAAAGAGTGGAGAGGGGCAGGGTTTTTTTATTTTCTTTGAATTATTTTCCAGAAAAAGAAGGATTTTTAATAGTAAGGGTCGAATATAATCTAAAAGTTTCAAGCATTTCTTCCTTTTATTTTTCTTATTCTTGGAGTAATTATGATGCGAGATAACCGATTTGTTGCCGTGCATCGTGGCGGACCACTCACCAAAGACCATCATCATCAATTAATTAGATGGGCAAGGAAATGTTCAGAACACGTATTATCACTTATTAACGAGAATATTGACCAGCGACTCATTCATGCACTATCTGTTGCCAAAGAATGGGAAAAAGAAAAAGCAACAGTAGGTGAAGCAAGAAATGCCTCTGTCAGTGTACATGCCGTAGCCAGGGAATCTTCGAACCCAATGATAATAGCAGTAGCTCGTTCCATTGGACACGCAGTAGCAACTGCTCATATGGCTGACCATTCATTGGGAGCAGCCTTGTATGCTTTGAAAGCCGTAAAAAATGCAGGGTTATCAGTAGATGCAGAAAGAAAATGGCAAAATGAACAATTGCCATCAGAAATTAAGGAGCTTGTCCTAACCACAATGAGTTTGAAAGAGAAGCACTTTAAAATATAATGAAACTGATAGACCAAAAAGAACAACGAACCGCTAACACGGCATGACCAAAAGTATCCAAACTTTCAGGCAAAAGGACTGTTACCGGACAGAACTCCGGAGAGCTTTATACCAAAAAGCACCGATGAGGCAACTCCCGATCACAAGGGAGATCCATACAGAGTTTGCTAAAAGAATTTTTTCCTAATTTCTTTGGGAAGAATCTTTCAGGTAAAAGGACAGAGTAAGAGAGTAATATCCAATATTTTCTTACTCTGTCCTTTTTGTTTGCTAAAAAATATGATGTATATATTTTTAGTAAAGTATATTCTAAAAAGAAAAATAAAAAACCTCAAAATGTTTAAAAAAGAAAAAATGTTATTCCTGATTAAATTATTTTTAAGATTATCGATTTCCCTAGTTCTCTCCCTTAATATAATTTCTTATCCCAATTCTACTATTTTTGCCTCAGAGACGATGAATGTAAAAAATTATATTAAAGATAAATTTCCATCGGCGTTATATAATATTTATCTCGCCTCTTTAGATGAACTTGACCCATACGAAAAAGAATTTATTGACATTTTGCAAAATTTATCAAAAGATACACAAAGATATTATGCCAAAGAAGTCTATAATAATAGTTTTACTCAAGAACTTCTCGAAAAAATCAGAGAAGAAACAATAGCAGAAAAATCTTCATCTAAAATTGAAGAAAAGGTAAGTGAAAAATCGCCCACAGAGAGTGAAGAGATTGAGTCCTTACCTACCAGAATAGAAAAGTCATCTTTTAAAGAAAAAATAGCTTATCGCTTTATTTTAAATGAAAAAAATACTTATAAAGACTGGTATAATAGATTTGTATTTTGTGGTGTAGATTTGGACCGCTCTCGAAGAGTAATATCCCGAATAAAGAATTTTTATCATTGGTGTGATGAGTGGTCAAAAGAAGGAGAAAATCTGGAAAATCTTGCGCAAGAAGCTCTTTCCAAAGAAAATATTTATACTGCAATATATTTATTTCATGAAGCAGCGGGGTGTTTTTTTATTGGACAGTTTCCTTATTATATAGATATTAAAAAGAAGAACGAAGCTCAGGAAAGAGCAAGAGAAAATTATAAAAGAGCCATTGAATTATACGATGAAGAAAAAAAACCGATAAGAATAGAAATACCCTTTCGAGAAACTGTTATACCCGGTTACCTCAGGCTTTGCGGCTATCCAAATAG
>DASRME010000187.1:0-7860 GCA_035648095.1 Atribacterota bacterium
TTCTTCCCGCTTTACATTTCCCTGTCTGCTATTCCTTTGGTTCGCTGTAAAAGTTCAAGGCTATTTCTTAAATAATGAGAGGGACTAAGATTTAAATTATAATCCATATCTTCTCCCTGGTCAGGATATCGGGGATAAATAATCACTTCTCCCAAATGATCTAAAGTCAATTTTCTTTGTTGAATTATTTGGTATTCGTTTTCCAGAGCTTCTAATATATTTAAAGCATTTTCAATACAAACTTCGGAAAAATTATAGATGGCTTTTACAGAAACATTTTTAAAAAATGAAGGGAAAGTATAGGGTAATATCCGATTAATAGACCTAACTAAATTTCCCTGAGTCCTTATTTTTCGCATTAATGCATCTCCACCAACAAAAGGATACAATTCGCTTTCATTAAACCAGAACCTGAGATTGGGAATAAAATGGGCACAATCAGCATCTCTATTTAATAGTGATGCTATCTCTTTTCCACTACCCGATAGTGCTCCCAAAATGATTTTTTTAACTTTGATGTCATATTTTTTAAATAGGGGCTCAAGGGTCTTGATTCTATACCCTTTATGTAAATAATCATCAACAAGAATGACAGGCATATCAAATGAATGAATCATCTTAACCTGATTTTCTAAGCTCATATAATTGGAAAAGGCACCAATATTAAAACTTTTCATATCAGAATTAAATATTTTTTCCGTATGTAGAAATTTGGTTACAGTATTGGGCACTACCATCTTATACAGTATTTTTCCGAAAGGTACACACATTGACTTTCCTAAAACTCGAGGCGTTAGGGGCTTTGTCGAAACATCGTTTACCTTACAAATTTTCTTTACAATAGTCTGGTTAATTAAATTTATATTAAATGGTAAAACAATATTTCCAGGATAAATAGCAGTAAATGATTTTAATAATCTCTTCCGAGATACAATAACGGATTTTTTAATGTTTATATTCTGGCAGAAAGGTTCCTTTATAATTGACTCGGTATCTAGATTAATGATACAGGGTTTACTCATATCCACTACAAATACTGGCATATCTTTATTACTGAAGGGTAAGTTATAAAATCCCATAAGTTCTAAGTTTTCGTTTAAAGAAGCTAACGGGTAATTTTTTAATACATTTCTAAATATCGTATAATTGTAATCTTTCTCTATACAAAAAGAAAGGGTTTCGGTAAGAATAACCTGTTCAAGGTTTTCAAGTTCTGATTTATTTTCCATATCACTTACGGTAAAAATACCGTCAATAACTATAGTGCGGCCAACTGCATTTTCCCTGATATACTCAGATATTAAGTTATCTTTAAACTCTTGGAAAAGAACATTTGAACGAACCCAATGAAATGCTGAAAAACCCAATATCATTCCATTATGGTGAACATCACGTAATAGTAAAATTTTCGGATTTACTTTATGGGTAAATTCGACTAACTTTTTAAATACTTCATTTCGATTATATTTATAAAGTATTTTCTGGAAAAGTTCTTTTATTAAATCCGAGGTAATATTTTCAACTATCTGCATATCAATAGAGATGGTTTGTATTACACTCATATATTGTGGTTCTCTTTGGTATAAATTATTTTCGTAAATATATTTCTGTGCCAAAGGGTCAATAAGTTTGGAAATATCTCTATTTTCATCAATATTACTTCTTATTTGACTCGAACTTATTTCTTCATAACAAGGGATAAGATTAAGTTTTATAGTTTTTCCTTTAATTTCTTTAATAGCTTTTTTAACCACCATTCTTTCCTTCTCATTAGCAGTATGCAAAGTACTTCTATCAAAAATAATATGAGAAAAAGTATGTATAGAATTTTCTCTTTGATTTTTTTGATAAGCAGATGCATTTGATACAACATCACTACCTACTACAATATAAACCTCGGAAAAGGGGAAATTTTCCCTTAAAACTTTTAAATCATCTGGATTGCTAATATTAACCGGTAAATCTTCAGGATATAAATAAACATTAAGTTCATCGGCAATAGAAATATTTATTATATTCTTTCTGAAGAGGTGCGGCTGAGTCCTTTTGGACCAGGAAAATTCATCAACTGCTAAATATATTTCAAATCCGAGTGCTTCTATTGCTTTTACAATCTCTTTGTGGCTTAAGGAAAATGGGTCAAAAGCTCCTGGAAAGAAAGCTATTTTTTTTGGGGTTTCGAGTTTTATACTCCCTTTATAAAAATTATAATCAGAGATAAATTTATACACATAATTAAGTCCGGTAGAATTTATTAAAAACATCAAACCTTCTTTATTTACAGGAGTTAACAGAGTAAGAATTTTTTTAGCAATCAGTTGAAATATGTGGTTTTTTTCCTCTAAACTAAGATGTTTTGAACCAAATATTTCTTTACCGATAACTCTAAAGGCTGCCTGTTTAACCTTTAAATTGTAGTGTACAAAACCATTCAAAAGGATACCTATCATCTTATTAAGTCTGTTTTCATACGGTTTCTCTTTTTCTGAAAATATTTCTCGGTACTTAGGATAATTAGTAATGGCAATACCCACTGTTCTAAGCAGTAATGAGCCTAATTTAGGATCTGATTGTTTAATTTTTTCTATTAAATCATCAATAAGTTCCTCTAATTCATTAGGCATAAGATAAAGTATTAATTGACCTAAATAGTAAGGAATATATTTAGTAAATTGATAATCTTCCATTTCTAAAGCTCGCAATAATTCAATGGCTATATCGTTCCTCTGTTCAAAAGATAAGTAAGGCATTAGTTTTACCAAGGTTTGACCGGCTAAGTTTCTAATATCTTCTATGCCGCTAACCTTTAAAATATTACAAAAATGTAAAGCGGTATAGATTTCTTCCTGCTGACTCTGTAAGGTATGTTCTAATAAAAGTTCAATTTGAATTTTTTTAATTATTCCACTGGTTGAAGTTTTAAGATTGCTTAGAAATATATATTGTATCTTTTCTATATCTCTCTGATAAAATTCAATATATTTTTTTACAATGCCTTCATCTAAACTCAATAATTCAACTATCTTCATGTTTAAATAATTTTCAGCGGGGAGTACTGAAGCAGAAATATTACCCATGAATATTTTTCTTATACTATCTATGAATTTAAATTTTTTATCTATTTGAGAGATCAAATTATAGATTACTTCTAAAGCAGTAAGTCTAAGATTATGATCCTCTTTCCTTAACATATTTATAATATAATCAAATAATACCTTAACGGATTTTTCATCTGAACATATAGATATATGTTTAGCAGTTTTTATTAAACACAGTTGAATACTTTCATCGGTATACAGATCTTTTCTATAGTGTTTTAGAATTATTTTCCTATAATCCCTTGCCTGATTATTACGACAGTTAGAAAAGAGAGAAGAAATCATGTTCTCAGTGCTATTAATAATGCGAGATTGATGAAGAACAATCTTTTTATGATCTGGTTGTAAAAAATATTTTAAATATCTTTCTAATAAATTTACACTGGTAACAGTTGGAGGTTTCAGAGCAACATTCTGAGGAATTTCTTTACGGTAATCTTCGTCAAAGTTCGCAATCACTAAACCAATAAGCTTTGCACTTCTCCTTCTTATTTCATCTTCCGGATGAGTTAACTGTTCGTATAAATATCTTAAAGTAATTATCTTCTGTTTTTGAGTGAAGTAGGTGGAATATTCATTAAATATTTGTAGATATTCCCTTAGATTATTCCAATCTTTTTCGCTTCGGGCTAATTCTAAAAGCGAATTAAGAGAAGACTCATCTCGAAGTTCGTGCATTAAACTTATATTATGTTCTATAGAAAGAAATTTTATATTTTGGATAACTTCCCGGCCTTGCATGAAAGAATAATGTGGTTTTCTATTTTTTTTATAAGAACACGTCTCTTTGCTGTCTACATCTAAATTTACCCCTAAATTTATCATATAATTTTCAAAATCTTTTAATTTCTCATAAACACGGCAATATCTTTTTCTTTTTTTCTCATCAACATTATCCAGTTTATCCAAGATTATTTGAAAAGAATCTTTTAGGCTAAAAATTCTCATTTCCTCTTTGGAACCATTACTCATATTTTTAACCCGGAAATCAGAATAAATTAATATAAGTGATTCTAAAGGTAAATTTTCCAATTCTAAATCCCAAACAGAATGATTAACCGCAATATGTCCAATAAAAGGGATATTGTGTTTTTTAAACCACATATCAGTATAGTAATAATGTAAATAGGGAGTTCTTTCTATCTCAGTATCTTTACATTCGTATTTTCCAATATCATGTCCTGCTGCTGCTCCTGAAATCCTACCCAGATCAACCGGAAGACCCAGATCATACAACTGTCTGCCCACAAACAAAGCAATCCAGTTGACCCCGCATATATGATCTAGAGTATTATATTTTGAAAATTCCTGGTTTAATCTCATCATCTCGTAGATATACTCGTCATTAAATGCTTTTAAAAATCTTTTATATTCAACAGGATTTTCCAATTTGTTTTTTTCTTCAGAGGTTAAGAAATTAAGGGGATATTTGCTGTAGAAAGTAGAATTACCAAAGGGCTTTTGGAATTTCGAAATTACCCTTAAAAATTCTAAATAGAGCAAGAAAGTATTTCGGCGATTATCGGTGATGTTCTTAACAGGTAGATCTGCTGCTCCAGGAAAAGATTTAGACAGGATAAATTGATATACCTGGTAACTCCAATTCATGGGATTGTGTTCTTTATCAATGTGAACGAGGATATCACGACATAATATGTAAACTGCCTGGCAGCTATAATCTTTATTTTCTACCATAGAGATTAATTGTTTTAAAAATACAGGATTTTCGATTTGCTTTCTAACAAATTCTTTAGATAATGGAATATCGTCCCATATTTGTTTATTTAAAATCTTTTTAGATATTTTGCTATGTAGTTCTTTGATCATAGCTTTATTCATAAATTATCATCCTAAAACATTTTAATTTATAGAACAATGACTATTCCTAATTTTAGGCTTATTAAATCAAGATATCAATTAAAAAAGGCCGCTCTTTTCTCTTGTGTATTATAAAAAGTGCAAATATACCTTATGATAACTTCTTATAATATTTATTATAACTGAAAATGACAGTATTTTACAATTAAATCAAGATTTTCCCTCACTACTCCATTAAAGTTTATATCAATAATATATCTCTGTTAAAGTGGAATTATTTTTTTAGTTTTGAATATAATAAAGGGTATGATAATATAATTATTATAATAATATCATACCCTTTATTATATTTATAGATGAAATTATACGGCTACAACTTCTTTTACTTCAGGTACTTCTTCCTTTAATGCTCTGCCAATGCCCATCTGTAAAGTCATCTGCCTCATGGGACATCCGCTGCAGGCACCGGTCAATCTTACTTTTACCACTCCATCTGGAGTCACTTCTATTAATTCAACGTCACCGCCATCTGCTTGCAGAGATGGTTTTATCTTCTCCAAAGCTGCTTCTACTCTTTCTTGCATTTCTTCCTCCTAAATATTATTTACTGATTATATAGATTAATATAATTATGAATTTCGTATCTTCCTTTTTAAACAAAATAATGTTAGCATATTTCCCAGGTCTTGTCTACAATGAATACTCTCCGAGTGTAAATTATCAAATTTCGAACCAAAGAGAAATTTCTCGTTTCGCATCCTCTGCATTTGATGAAGCATGAACCAAATTTTGTAAAGCTCGCTTTTCCTTACTAGCAAGGTCGGGTGAATCAATTGAAAAGTCACCCCTTATCGTACCCAGTTCCGCAAAAAGAGGAACCGTATTTCCCACTATTTTTCTTACAATTTCAATGGCATGGTTTCCGCTTAAAATAATTGCAATTATCGGTCCTGAAGTTATTTGCTGAATTAACCATTTTCTAACCAGATTACCAACTTCCAAAGCATCATCAGTGCCTAAATCCTCTGCAATATTTAAATTATATTTTTGATAAGCCTCAACAGTCTTTTTACCAACAGATCTAATCCAATTTTTATCATCGGAATAATGTTTTTCAACGATTTTCGTAGTAGCATGTACTACTTTTATTTCTTCCAGATTTAGTTCCATGTTTTCAAATCTTGAAATAATTTTCCCAACCAGACCTCTTTTAAATGCATCAGGCTTTATTAATACCAGTGTTCTTTCCATTCCTTAATTCACCTCTAAACTTTTTCCTTATTATTCTTATTAAATAAAAGTCAGTTTATCTAAAAAATTAAAAGCTTATTTTTCCCTTTAACAAGCTATTTTTAATTATAATACAATAAATCTTTCAAAAAACCTTTTTTTTAAATAAATAAAAAACCCTCCAGTATTTAAACCAAAGGGATTAAAATCGTCAAACTCTTTAAAAAATGAAAACTTTATCAACTACTGTATAAAAGAAGAAGCTAATATAAATAGAATTTTTTTATTAATCTAGAACAGCTTCTTTGATTTCGATGACTCTTTTAAGTTTGTTCTTATTTATCTTTTTTCTTCACAGTCTTATACATAATCCCCAGGCAAGGAACCCACAATTAAACTAACTATTTCATCGGCACTGGTCTTTTTTGTAATTCTTTCTGCAACCTTTTTAGCTCTACGCATGATTATCAACCTTGTAGCAACTGAAAATACATCATGGAGTTGATGACTGATCATAATAATGGATACTCCTTGAGAACTTAAAGTTTTAACAAGATTTAACACTTTTTTCTGTTCAGCCACACCCAAGGCAGCCGTAGGTTCATCCATAATTAATAATTTTGCATTCCAATAAATAGAGCGCGATATCGCTACCGCCTGTCTTTGTCCCCCTGAAAGGTTCCTGATTTTATTTTTTAAAGACGGGATCTCTATTTCCAAGCGATTTAATACTTTTTTGGATTCACTATGCATATATTCATGATCTAGAACATTTACCAAACCTAAAAATTTCCTTAATTTTTCTCGACCTAAAAAGATGTTAGAATAAACATTCATATTTTCAGCCAAAGCTAAATCTTGATAAATAGTTTCTATCCCGATTTTTAATGCTTCCATCGTACTATTAATTTTTATCCCTTGGCCTTGAAAAAATATCTGACCCACTTCAGCATGATACACACCAGAAATTACTTTAATTAAAGTAGATTTACCTGCTCCATTATCACCTAAAATACCAATAACTTCGCCTGGGTAAACTTGTATACTTACATCATCAACTGCAGTTAAACCACCAAACCGTTTTGTAATATTTTTTACTTCCAATAAAGGTTCCATTATAACCTCCTTATTAAATCTCCCCTTCGTTTTGTATTAATTCAGGCGAAAATTGATCAATTAACACCGCAAAAATAAGTATACAACCAACGGCAATATGCAAATTATAAGTAGGAACGCTTAAATTGACCAAACCTACCTCTAAAGCACCGATAATTATGGCACCGATAACCGTGCCCATTACTGTACCCTTGCCGCCACTTAAACTTGCTCCGCCAATAACTACTGCCACTACAGCATCTATCAAACGAGCACTGCCTGCCGGAGCTCGACCGGTAATAAATTGCAATACATACATGACTCCAGCAAGAGAGGCAAAAAATGAAGATACCATATATACTTTAATTAAATGGACTTTTACATTAACTCCCGCCCTCTCCGCTGCATTTATATTTCCTCCAATAGCGTAAGTATGTTGTCCAAACTTAGTGTTAGCCAATATAAAGGCAAAAATACCAATAAAAATAAAAGTAAGGACTGTTACATTGGGAATAATGGATACTAAATGCTTTAGTTCTTCCCTGCTAAGATTTTCCGGTCTAATTAGAAAATTAAATAATTTCCCCGGTAACCAGTAAAATAAATAACCATGTCCCAG
>DASRME010000188.1:0-3196 GCA_035648095.1 Atribacterota bacterium
GCCATATTCCCCTTAAAAGTTCTGAAGCTGTCCAATGGGGGGAGCCAGGTAATTTCCAGCCCTTTAGCATTTACTGAAGGGCTTTTTTATTTTTATAAATATTTTTATATAAAAAGAAGGATTTTTAACTTAAAAAGTAGAATAATGATGTAAATAGTGGATATATCTTTCTGGTTTTAAAAGAATAATCTTGTAGTAGAGAAAATAAGTTTATTTTAGAATTAAAAATTATTCTCAACAAAAACTTTTATTGACTTATTAGGTCATTAGTATACAGTTATTTAGCTAGGTTAAAGCGAAACATAAGATATAACGGTTTAAATATTGTGGTAAATTGTTAAATATAAATATTCTTCAATGTTGCAAATTTTATATTAGACTCAAACAATTACTTGTAATTTTAATCTGATTATATTATCTTTAGAAAACAGTGTATTATGTTTAATTAAAATATTTATCAAATAGATAGCCTTAGATAGTGATTTGTTTTATTATATTTTAAAGGAGGTGACTTGCCTAAGCCAAAACAAAAAAGTTGATAAAGGCAAACTATTCGAAAGGACAGGACGCAAAGTTATGGATATAAAGCAATGAATTGCTATGACTGCCAGATCGCCGACTTTTTTTGCTTGGTATGAAAACTTTTAAAGAATAATTTGATTTTTTGGTAAATTTTCAGTAAAAATATTATCATTTTTTAATGATAAAAAAAGAGTAAGGGGAAATGAAAAAATATTTTAAATTTTTATTATTGTTAGGGATTATTCTTATTTTTCTTACAGGATGTGTTAGTGATTTAGTGGTTCCAGGAGGATTGGGTACAGGAACTCTTAAAATTTATCTTACCGATGCCCCGGGAGATTATAAAGAAGTAAATATTAATATCTCTAAAATAGAAGGGCATATCGCGGATAACGGTGAAGAAGGGTCTTGGGAAGTATTAAAGGAATGGCATAATGGCCTGGCAGTTGATCTGATAAAATTAGAGGATGTGTCCATGTTATTAGCATCTTTGGAGCTTGAGCCCAATAAATACACTCAACTTAGAATCTTCCTGAATGGAGAAGCTTCACTGGTTTTAGAAGGGGAAGATGGACCAAATGGACCAACGGAAACAGTACCTCTTGAAATTCCCAGTAGTGCGAATAGCGGAATAAAATTAAACCATCCTTTTAAAATTGTGGAAGGCATGATTACCAAATTGACCATAGATTTTGATGCTGAAAAATCAGTGATAAAGACAGGCAACGGAAAATACAAAATGGAACCGGTTATTAGTCTTTCATCAGAAACTTATTCAACCGTAGAGGTTCCCGGAGGTGTAGGTTTAGTTTCTGGAAGTGTGTCTTATTACGAGAGCGGAAATTTGGCATTAGTAGGAATAGGTGGAGTAAATATAGAACTTACCGGCGGAGCATATATCTTTGCGAATACAACCACAACTTCAACTGAAGAGCTAATAGGTACATTTAATTTGGTTGATGTCCCAGCAGGCACCTATACTCTAAATGTGTATGCAGAAGGTTACGATGATTATTCAGAAAGTGGTGTTGTAGTAGTGAATGGTGAAAATACCGTAGTTGATGTCGTGTTTTTAGTTGAAGAACCTGGAGTAATTTCAGGAATTGTGAAAGAAGCTGGAAGCGAATTAACATTTATTAATGGAGCAACGGTAAGTGTTACTCTGTCTGGAGGTAGTACATATAATTTTGACAGCTTTACAGAAACTGATACTGAAGGTAACTTTTCCATTGAACAGCTTCCTGTTGGGTTCTACACTCTTACGGTTTCAGCAGATGGTTATGATGAGTACAACGATGCTACTCCGGGTGGAATTGCAGTAACAACAGGTGCAATAAATAATATAGGCGAAATAGAGTTAATACTATCCACTCCTTCGCTATAATTAAGTAAAGAATTTTGTTGTAAAATATAGAAAAGAAAACAAAAAATAATTTTAAATAATAAATATCGGACCTGAAAATGATGTTATTAAGAATGAATAAGAACACATCTTTTTTACTTCTGAATGCAACAGGGGGATATTGTACTAACTCAATAATTCAGTAACTTTTTCTAACTTTTGATAAACCCTTTCAGTATCATCACTAATGCAAAAAGTTCGAAAATCGTTTTGTTGGGGGAGCCAGACAATTCCAAGCCCTTTGGCATTTACTGAAGGTTTTTTTTATTTTTTATAAATTTATCGTAGAAAAAGAAGGATTTTAAAGATAGATGTCGTATATATAGAAAATAAGTACAATTTATCATTGAGAATTAAAACCTGAATAAAGAAAGGAGGAGAGTAAATGTCTTTAGTTTCATTATTGGTTGTTTTAATTATTGTTGGGGTAATTCTGTGGTTAATTAATACCTATATACCAATGGATGCTAAAATCAAGAAGATTTTAAATGTCGTTGTAGTTATTGTAGTCATTCTTTGGTTATTACAAGCATTTGGAGTATTAAGTAACATTCAAGGACTACGTATTCGATGATGAAGAGGCACCTAAATTTGTTAAGGTTGTTTGAGTTGTAAAGACTATTATTAATTGGATGGAAAAAGGATTAAAATAATGAATAGTATAAATTTATAAGTTATACAATTCGTAAAGCTTTTTCATCTTTAATTAACTATTATAAATTTTAGTTTATCATAGATTTGTACAGAATTATTATTCAGACAAAAGTTGCTAAAATTATTCTATCTAAGGAGCCTTGACATTTCAGCCCTTTGGTATTTGCTGAAGGGCTTTTTTATTTTCTTTTCCCCTATAACTTTTCTTTTCCTTTTTCATATCATATAATAAGAACAGAAATATTGATTCTTTCAGTCATTTATCCCGATGCTAATGCAAGAAAGGGACTTTGCTATCAAGAATCCGTTTATCTAATAAGGAGGAATTAAGATGGCAAGTCATAAAAAGTCCTGGCAGGAGAAAATGGCAAACAAAATTTGTATATCAAAGGAGGAGTGTATATGGATTGGAAAGGACGTAGAAAAAGTTCCAACGTGGAGGACAGGAGGGGCCTGTCTTCTGGCAAGATGGTAATCGGCGGCATTGGCGGCATCATACTCCTAGTGGTTTTTACCCTTTTGGGAGGCAATCCAGCGGATATCATCAATAATATGCAATACACAGAGACAGAGGTGGACTCCTCTTACCAGGCCACCGCCGAAGAGGAGGAGCTGGCT
>DASRME010000189.1:0-2018 GCA_035648095.1 Atribacterota bacterium
TACTCGTTAAAAAATATGATATTAAAAATTGGAGGATAAATGATGGTAAGAGTAGCAGGCATAAGATTTAAAAAGGCCGGCAAGGTATATTACTTTGACCCTGATGAACTGGATATTAAACAAGGGACTAATGTAATTGTGGAAACAGCAAGAGGTTTAGAGTTTGGAAATGTGACAGCTGATATTAAAGAGGTTCCTGAAACACAGATTATTATGCCACTGAAAAAAGTTATCAGAATAGCTGATCAAAAGGATGAGGCGCAACATGAGGAAAATACAAATAAGAAAGCCCGAGCTATTGAGCTTTGTCTGGAAAAGGTGGCTAAACATAAACTTGAAATGAAACTTATTGATGTAGAATATACTTTTGACAACAGTAAAATAATATTTTATTTTACATCGGATGGAAGAGTGGATTTCAGAGAGCTGGTAAAAGATCTGGCTAGTGTGTTTAAAATGAGAATTGAACTCAGACAAATAGGTGTTAGAGACGAATCAAAAATGATGGGTGGAATCGGAAGTTGCGGGAAAGGTCTTTGCTGCAATACATGGTTGCCTGACTTTGAGCCTGTTTCAATTAAAATGGCAAAGGCTCAAAATCTCTCTCTCAATCCAACTAAAATTTCGGGTGTCTGCGGCAGGCTAATGTGTTGTTTGAAATATGAAAATGATATTTATCTGGAACTTAAAAGAGGAATGCCTGATATTGGAGAAAAAATAAAAACTGTTAATGGCACGGCGGTAGTAATGGATGTGAAAACACTGGAAAATGTTATAAAATCAAGATTAGTGCTTGAAGAAAAAACAGATGACAAGTCAGAAAAATTAAGTACTGAATTTTATCTTTATAAAAAAGAGGATATTGAAAGACTTGGTATCAATTCTAAAAAAAGAAAAAAAGAAAAGGATATTATAAAAGAAATTGTAGAGGAAGAAGGCGTTTCAATAGCCGAGGTCGAGAAACTTTTAAAGGAGTAATTTTGGAAACAGAATTAGAAGAAGGCGAAAGAATAGATCGTATTGGATTTGGAGACCTCAGGCTTATTCAAAAGCCTGAGGATTTTTGCTATGGGGTAGACGCTGTTTTATTAGCACATTTTGCATCCACAGGCGGTGAACAGGAAAACAACATAAGATTAAAAGTAAAGAGAGCAATAGACTTAGGTTCTGGTACCGGTATAGTACCTATAATTCTCAGTCATAAAACAGATATTGATAGAATTTTTGGGCTGGAAATCCAAAAGGAATCTTTTCAGCGAGCCTTGAGAAATATTATGATAAATGGATTAGAAAAAAGAACTGAGATCCTGCACGGAGATGTATCCGATATTGAAAAAGTAATTAATAAAGACTTCATCGGAACTTTTGACATGGTAACAACAAACCCGCCATACATTTTGAACAATGGCGCTATAAAAAATGAAAAAATGTCGAAAATGCTGGCAAGACATGAGACCAGTGGACTTCTGGAAGATTTTATCAGATCTGCAGCCTTACTGCTTAAAACAAGGGGAGACTTTTATATGATTCACAGGCCGAGTCGGCTCATTGATATTTGCGTATTTTGCAGGGTCAATAAGCTTGAGCCAAAAGGGATTCGTTTTGTATCCCCAAGAGAAGGGAAAAAACCAAATATACTCTTATTACATTGTGTTAAGAACGGGAATCCTGAACTGAAATTCATGAAAAATTTAAATATTTACGAAGGCACGCAATATTCCAAAGAAATTAATGAAATTTACGAAAGATAATTCGTTAAAAAATACTTGTGTTTTTCCATATTATGGTAGATAATGAACATACATACATAATTTGAGTATTATTTAGATAGTGTTAACTAGTCTATAAAAATTATTTAGGAGGGAGTACATATATGGAAATCACACTATCCCTAAAAGACATAGGGCTGATTTTTATCGGAATAGGGTTAATTGTACTGCTTATATATTGCATTGTTTTAGTGAAAAATTTGATTTATTCAATAAAACTGGCCAATCAGATCCTGGAAGATTCAAAGG
>DASRME010000190.1:0-2063 GCA_035648095.1 Atribacterota bacterium
CAAAATCAAGAGATATCAACCGGATTGTTCTGGCATCAACCGGGGGGTATACTGCAAAATCATTCTTGGATGCTGTTAGTGGAAAGGATATTCATTTAGTGGTTGTTCCCTGGCAATTCAGTTTGAGAGATGAGGGTAATCGATTTCCACAAGAATTAGTCAATGAATTATATGAAAAGAAACATATCGTCCACTTTGGAACGATGTTATTTTCTGCTAACGACTTATACGGTACAAATACACCAAAGGCCTTGGCTAATATTCTTCGGGTTATTGGACAAGGCATGAAAGTATGTGTTGAAATAACCATGATGGCTTGTGATGGCGGTTGTATAAAAATGGGTGAAAAAGTGATTGTGGTTGCCGGAACGGGAGGCGGAGCAGATTTTGCAGTAGTGGCAACTGCAGCATCCAGTGCCAAAGTAACTTCACTACGAATTAATGAGATTATTTGTAAACCTATTTTATAATATTTATTTAACCTTAAAAAACCACCTTCTTTGAAGGTGGTAATGGCCAAATGGTTTTACCGTAAAGAGAATATGTACTAGCTAAATATTTTTTTAAATTAAGAATATTATGTAAGCAACATCGATTTGAAAGAATAGTTCAAAAGATATGTAAGTCATCAAGAGAAAAAGAGAATAGAGAAAACTGGCTAATAAGAATTTAAGCCTCTTTTAGAGGCTTCTTTAAAGCCACCTGCTTAGCGGGTGGATTCTTTACTAAAAGAGGAAAAATAAAATGAAAATATTGATAATTTATAATTCTGTCCATCATGGAAATACAGAAAAGATTATAAAAGTCATTGCGGATGAACTGAAAGCCAAAATGGTCAAACCGTCAGATGAGGAAGCGAGCAAATGGGAGGAGTATGATTTGTTTGGTTTTGGTTCTGGAATTTATTTCGGGAAACATCATGAAAGTATTCTCCAATTAGTAGGGAAATTACCGGCAGTTAAAGGTAAAAAAGCCTTTGTTTTTAGTACCAGTGGTATTTTAAGAAATTACAATGAATCTTTAAAAGCGTATTTAACTGCAAAGGGATTTCAGATAGTGGGGGATTTTTCTTGTAAAGGTCTTGATACGTATGGACCCATGAAACTTATGGGTGGGATAAATAAAGGTCGGCCCAATGAAGAAGATTGCCAAAAAGCGCTAGAATTTGCCCAAGGTCTTTTAGAATAAAAACATAAAGTGTGTGCCAGTTCAGTTCATTTTTTATAATGAAATAAGACAATGAACAACCGTCCCCATGACATTCTGACTGCAGAATTTGGTTTTCCCGCAAACTATTGGATCAGTTACGAAGTATCAAGAAGTGTTGCAGGAAATAAAAAAGAAGAGGCTTATATCTTGGATCGAGTTCTTACTCCGATGTTGGTGGGTGGTTATGTTTCTGTAACTATTACTTCTATCATCATTGCCGGAATTTTGGTGAATACATTATAATTATTTGATTGTATCAAGGGAACCAGTTTTTATTTTATAATACCTACTCTATAATTAAAAACTGGTTCCCTAAAAGTAAAATTTAGATTTTTTTGTTAAAATATTCTGATTGCAGGGAGGATTAGGGAAGATGAATGTAAGAGAATTGTCGGAAAAATATAAGGAAGAGCTTATTGCCCTAAGGAGGGAATTTCATCAAAATCCGGAACTTGGCTGGGAGGAAATTCAGACATCAAATAGGGTAGAAGAAGAATTGAAGAAAATAGGAATTAAAGTAGAAAGGATTGCCAAAACAGGTGTCGTTGGCACGCTTAAAGGGAAAGAAGATGGTAAGGTAGTCGCCTTAAGAGCGGATATGGACGCTTTACCTATAAGAGGCCAATAATGATTTGCCTTATAAATCAAAAAATGCGGGTGTTATGCACGCTTGTGGCCATGATACTCATACTGCCATGCTCTTAATTGCTGCCAAGGTTTTATGGGAGTTAAGAGATCAAATAAAGGGAACAGTAAAATTTATATTTCAGCCGGCAGAAGAACCCATTCAAGGGGCAAAAAAGATGTTTGAAGAAGGCGTAATGGAAGGAGTCGATGCAATTTTAGGCATTCAT
>DASRME010000191.1:0-2356 GCA_035648095.1 Atribacterota bacterium
GATTTTGGGATTGCAACAACACCACGCTGAATGTGCCAGCGCAGGATGACCTGTGCTATAGTTTTGCCGTACTTATCACCAATGGCAGATAGAATTTTATTTTTGAAAATGTCGTTTTTCCCTTGTGCAAGGGACCCCCAGGATTCAATTTGTACTTTAAGCTCTTCCATCAGCTTTTTTTCTTCTGTTCGTTGGCAGAATGGGTGGGCTTCTACCTGGTTGACCGCCGGAACAATCTCATTATTTAAAATCAAGTCGACCAGACGATCACCGCTAAAGTTACAAACTCCGATAGCACGGATCTTTCCGGCTTTATACAGTTCCTCCATCGCTCTCCAGGAACCGTAGTAGTCGCCAAAGGGCCAATGAATTAAATAAAGATCAAGATAATCAAGCTGCAAATTTTCCAATGATTTTTCAAAAGCCATCTTTGCACTTTCATAGCCTGCATCCTGGACCCAAACTTTTGAGGTAATAAACAAATCTTTTCTGGGTATCCCGCTGCGTTTAATTCCTCTGCCAACTGCTTCTTCATTTAAATAAGCAGCCGCAGTATCAATCGAACGATAACCAGTTGTAATCGCATCATAAACACATTGTTCACATTCCACCGCATCTGGAACCTGAAAAACACCAAAACCTAAAATAGGCATCTCAATACCGTTGTTTAAAATTACATTTTTCATAAACTTATCTCCTATCTTTCATTATTCGATACAAATTTCGTTAATATGATTTTATAATCGCCTCTCTTGGGCTTTAATTCATATATCTTTTCCCATCTCATAAGCAAGGTTTATGGCTTTACTTTGATTGATGCCACCGATATGCCATGCCCCTGTGCCAAGGATCACCCTTTTTCCTTTGCGCCTTTCAAACAATAGGTGAAGGCTCTAAATCCTTCAAGTGTTCTGTTTATTAATTCAACATTCTCATCGGCCGCCGTTATGATGAAATAAAACTCTTTCCCATTAATCTCAGTATACCTTGAACAGGTTCGATCAATCAGTGTTTTAATTTGTGCAGACATTGTGTAAAAATACACTGTAAGTTATTAGGCAATTTTTGCAACTTTTGCTTTAATGATGAAATTGTAAATACCCTCCAAAGTTAGAAGAAATAATTTGTACATGGTTATTTTAACACATATTGATAAAATATCAACTAATGGGTATAGTCCCTTTTATATATACAAAAATAGATTCCTTATGATAATCGATCAGATACAGATAAAATATTTATATCAAGAAAGCCCTTCAGCAAAATGCCAAAGGGCTTGGAAATGTCAAGCTCCCCAGACAGAACGATTTTCGAACTTTTTGCATGAGTGAAGAAACTGAAAAAGTGTGTCATAAATTAGAAGAATTAATTAATACTTGATATTATTATTGATTTTCAAACATTTTAAATATTTGAGAGAATGTACATCCTTTATTATAGAACTTATTTATTATCATCCATTTTTTGCTTTATCGGTATACTCAAATTACTCTCCTCTTTCTCATTTGATTCTTTCCAACTTGCTATCCCTTCTCTTAATAAAAATACGACAATTATTATTCCCACTATGGGATCTGCTTGCCAGAAATCCAACAGGTAGTTTAATCCCAGACCCAAAAGCAAAGCTAAAGAAAGAAAAAAACAAGCCAGGGTTTCCTTAGAGTCAGCAATTAATGCTTTACTATTAATCTTCTTACCAATTCGATATTTCTGCAGAGATAATATAGGCATAAATAATGTGGACACTATTGCAATTATTATGCCTGGAAGAGATGGATCGGGAATTTCCTGAAAGATTAATTTCTTTATAGATTGAAATAAAACATAAAGAGCAAGTATAAGAAAAGTTATTGCAATAAATTTCATTGCTTTTTTTTCGATTTTTTCCTCTTCTTCTTCTGTTATTTTTTGATGTTGTCTCAAACGCCAAATCAAAACTAAGCCAGAGAGTGATTCGACTATGCTATCCAATCCAAATCCAATTAAGGCAATAGAATTTGCCATGCTACCAAAGGCAATTGATATAATAGCCTCAATGACATTATAACCAATTGTAAAATATTCAAGAAGCAAACCTCTTTTATATAATTTATCCATACCATCTCATATCCTTAATGTACTCTTATAGTGTATTTATTTTACTGTAAATCTATTTAAAAATCCTTCTTTTTTATAAAAATAATTTATAAAACATAAAAAGCCCTCCAGCAAAAGGCCAAAGGGCTGGAATTTGCAAGCTCCCCGGGTAAGTCAATAGGAAGAACCTTTAGAATTGTCTTTAAACTTCTATATCTTTAAGAAAATTTCATATTTGCCATAATAGAATAAAAATGTATCTCAGTCTAATTTCCTAGAA
>DASRME010000192.1:0-2220 GCA_035648095.1 Atribacterota bacterium
AAAGTGAGCGTCCCACCTGCCGGATCAAGTAGTTTAACTTCTTGACTGGCCAGGCCATCGGATAAGTCGAAATGGGTTTTTAAAATAGAGTGGATGGAACGGACGATATAACCGACTACCGCTTCCGGTGTGTAATAGACACCACGCCGTTCTCTGATTTCGGGATCGTAGGTAGATAAAAATGTTTCGTAAAAGTGGATAATCGGATCTTTACCTTTGCCGGTACTGTAATATTCGTGCAGTATCTTTTTAACATCGGTGACGTGCAATAGTTCGGCAATATCTTCAACGATAATTTGCAGGGATTTGGGCGGCTCTTCTAAAGAAATAAACCGGAAGACATCGCGCAGAATACCGATGGTATTCGGAATATAATCAAAAGCCAGTCTGCGGTTAAATTCACCATTTGCCCTGGTACGAGCAGCAAAAAGACCGTAAGTAATCGTCTGGGCGTAAAGATCGGCAAATTGTTTTTCAGTCAATGTTCCAATCAGATATTTTTTAAAGGCTTCATAAAAACCAATAATTTGTTTTTGTCCTTTGGTCCCCTCTTCTTCCATTTCCACAGCAATAATTTCATCACGCAAAAAGCGGGTGCGTTTGGCTAATTCAATAGCCAGGGAGCGGGCAGATTTTACTTTAGGTAGAGAAAAGGAAAAGAAGGTCTCAAAAAAATCTTTGAATCGATCAAGGTTTTCGACCGGTGGTGGGGTATGTAATCGTCTGGCAATCATAGGCCGTCCAATCATTACCTGAGCAATTCGCTGACCATCCCGATATAGTCGAAATTCGTAAAAATTGGTGAGAATAACATTGGGAAAAGTAGAACAATAACGTTTTAATTGTTCAGTTCCTTCAATATAATCCAAATTACTAACAGAAGGATCTTTGGCTTCAATATAACCGATAATTTGGTTTTTCCCGTCCCAAATGCGAAAATCGGGATTCCCCGCTTCCGTTTTTTTGGGAAGTATGGTAACATCGATATTCTTTACTTTTAGAAAAGCAGCTGTTTCTTTGATTAATTCATCCAGGTTAGCATAATAGCTTTCTTCACGGGCATCGCCGCGTTGGAAAGTATTTGTGAGATTCTTAAGGTATTGTTCTAATAATTGTTTTAACAAAGCATATTTCCTTTTTATTTTAAAAGAATTTGTCTTTTTCAATTTTTCTCTATCTTAATATTAATACGACAAAGGTTTTAAAAAATCCTTCTTTTTTTAGAAAATATTTGCGAGATGTAAAATTTAAGAAAATATAGTTTATCTGCCTGTTGGTCGCTCGGTCAAATATTTAGGTTACGGGTTGCAGGTAAAAGGAAGTGCTGAGACTTTGGTTTTATTTTACAAATAATCTTTTTTCGTTTGAAATTCGGCAGAAAAGAAGGTAAAAAATTAAAGGAGAAGATGTTGAGAACCTGGATTTATTAGACCTTATAAAAAATTATGTCAAATGTGAATATCAGATCTAATTTACTTTTCTCTTTTGCATACCGCTTACTATTTTTAATTTTCTATTTATTAAAACTAAACCTTAGTTGGGGATTTTCTTTTTGAACTAATTTTAACACTATTTTTACAAATTCCTCTGCTGTTTCCAAAGCATTTTCTGCTTCAATTTTGGAAACGGGAAGGAAAGGGTCATAAGTAAATTGATTTCGTTTCCGCCGCATATGATCGAATTTTTTTATAATATTCTTAAATTTTTCTCCCAGAACCTCTCCGGATAATTCTATAATTGTCTTATGCTGCTGGCCATCAACTGATCTATAACCTTTCATAAACACTATTGACCTGCCACATCTTAACATTGCCAAATATGCATAATTATAAGTAACTTCTTCGTCAATTTCTAAATTAGCTTTGGCAGCAACTATATCTTTCTGAGCCCGAAGTAAAAGTGCTTCAATGTGAGAAAAATCTACTTTTTGTTTTTTAATCAGACCATGACTTATCATTACTTTTATTGTATCTTTATAGTCCATTTTCATCGCCTATTAATAAAATTTTCTTCTCTCTTAAAATATCTAAAATAAAAGAATTGCCTTCTTTTTTCTTCTCATTAAAATCTTCTTTCTCGTAAATAGAATAATTTATTTCTCTTTGTAATTTTCTCTCTAATTTACCTATTTCTTCAATCAATTTATCCTCATCAATATTACCTATAATTAATAGATCTATATCGCTACCCTCTCTCTCTCTTCTCTTTTAGCGAAAGAAC
>DASRME010000193.1:0-10653 GCA_035648095.1 Atribacterota bacterium
ATTCTAGAGAAATGCTTAATTAGTTAGTTCGTTATAATGATATTTGATTTTATTAAAAAAAGTTTTGAATTTTGAATTATGTTTTTACGCTTTTCGCTTTAAGTTTTTAATTCATTTTGGAAAATTATTATTAATCTAAAACTATACATTAAACGCTATACGCTGTACTCTAATGATATTCACTAATGACTAACTGCATGTATTTATACTTCGCCTGCCTGTAATACGGTAATGGCTACCACGTTAACTATGTCTTCAGCGCTGCATCCACGAGAAAGATCATTAACCGGTTTTCTCATCCCCTGAGAGACTGGGCCTATAGCTTCAGCTTTAGCTAATCTTTCTATTAATTTATAGGCAATGTTTCCAGAATTAAGATCGGGGAATATCAGGACATTTGCTTTTCCGGCAATTTTACTGTTTGGAGCTTTTCGCTCTCCAATTGAGGGAATCAATGCGGCATCGGCCTGAAGTTCTCCATCAATAAGTAAATTTGGCTTCTTTTCTTTAGCAATTTTAGTAGCTTCGATTACTTTATCAACTAAAGAATGTTTACCGCTCCCCTTGGTGGAAAAAGATAACATGGCTACTTTTGGCTCAAAGCCAACCAGTGCCTTTCCGGTTATAGCGCTAGCGATAGCAATATCGGCAAGCTGTTCGGCATTAGGTTCCGGGTTTAAAGCACAATCAGCAAAAACGATGATTCCTTTTTCTCCGTAAGGACAATCAGGTACTACCATAATAAAAGCACTGGAAACAATATTTATTCCAGGGGCAGTTTTTATGGTCTGTAGAGCTGGTCTAAAAACATCGCCTGTGGCATTAATAGAACCGGCGACCAAACCATCTGCATCATCATGATAGACCATTAATGCACCAAAATAAAGAGGATTTTCCAGTAATTGATAAGCCTCATCTAAACTTACTCCTTTGTGCTTACGAAGTTGATAATAAGATTCAGCGTACTGTTTCTTTTTATCAGAATCCTTGGGGTGAATTATTTTTATCTTATCTGATAATTCAATTCCTAATTCCCGGGCTTTGGATCTGATATTATCTTCTCTGCCTAAAAGTATCAAACTGGCAAAACCTTCATTAATAATAGTTTCTGCCGCTTTAATCATTCGCGGTTCTTCTCCTTCCGGAAGCACAATAACCTTGGGATTTTTCTTGGCTTTTTCTCGAATAAGTTGCGATAATTTCATTAACTTCTCCTTTTCTTTATTTTATTAATGATATAGCTATCATTCTTTAACAAAATTTAATATAATTATAACATAAATTATTTTTTAAATCGAGGATTTTACTTTGAAAATATTAGGAATTATCGTTGAATACAACCCCTTTCACAATGGTCATCTTTATCATATTTCTAAGGCAAAAGAAATAACAAAAGCAGATTACATCATAGCAGTTATGAGTGGCCATTTTTTACAGAGAGGTGAACCGGCAATTATAAATAAATGGGCTCGATCAAAGATGGCGCTAAATGCTGGTGTTGATTTGGTCATTGAAATTCCTTTTGTTTTTTCTACTCAGGACGCAAACGGTTTTGCCTTCGGAGCAGTAAAATTGCTTGACTCACTTCAAATAGTAGATTATCTATGTTTCGGCTGTGAAACTAATGATCTTAATACGCTTTACCCTATAAGTAATTTTTTACATATCGAACCAGCAAAATTTAAGGAATTAATAAAACATAATAGTAAAAACGGAGATGAATTTCCTAAAACAAGATCTCGGTCTTTATGTGAGTATCATAGAATATTGGGAATAGAGGGGTTAAAAAAAGTTCCGCCTTCAGAATTAAGTAAATTATTGAAATACCCTAATAATATTTTAGCTTTAGAATATATTAAGCATCTATTAAATTTAAATAGTAAGATTAAACCTTTACCAATAAAGAGAATGGGTGCGAGTTATCATCAAAAAAATATTGTAGGTAATATTTCCAGTGCTACTTCTATTAGAAATGAAATAATTAATAATCTGACCTCCTCTAAAACAAACCTTTTTACCCTAAATGATAAAATAAAATCAACCATTCCTTCATCAGGGTTTCATGTACTGGAAAAGGAACTTAAAGAAGGTAGAGGCCCTGTTACTCTTGGCTCCTACCAGCAATCTATTTTTGCCCTATTGAGAAGAATGTCATTGGAAGATATTTCCCGTATTCATGGCGTAACCGAAGGGCTGGAAAATAGAATAAAAAAAGCCTCTTTAAGCTCTTGCTGTATTGAACAATTAATTAATTCAATTAAAACCAGGAGATACACTCGTACCAAGATTCAGCGCATAATCTTGCACATGATGCTGAATCTATCTAAAGAAGATATTAAAATTTTCAATAAATGTGGGCCTCTATATGCCAGGATTTTGGGATTCTCTAAAAAAGGTAAAGCTCTATTAAGAACCCTTAAAAAAACTTCTTCCCTGCCTTTAATTAGTAAATTATCAAATTACCTAAGGCAAACAATTTCTACGGAAGGTGATGATATTCAAAATAATTTAATAAAAATGCTTAATTATGACATTCTTTCTACCGATATGTTTGTCCTTGGTTATAAAAATATTGAAAACAGGATAGCCAGGCTTGATTTTACTCATAAAATTGTAATAAAAGAAGAATAAATTATTTCTTATAATCTATAATATTTTTTTATAATTTTATTAATTTCATTATTGCATCATCAAAATCATCCACTGGAATAATTCTTATGTCCTGATCGAATTTAAGTGCTTCTGCGTAATTTTTTTGAGGAACTAAAAATATATCAGCTTTCTGTTTTTTTGCAGAAATAAGTTTTTGTTTAATTCCATCTACCTCGGTAATGCTTCCATCGATACTTAAATTACCAGTCCCAGCAATTACCAAACTACTGCTTAGATCGTTTTCCGTTAGTTGATTCAATATTTCCAAGGCAATCATCAGACCAGCAGAAGGCCCTTTTATTTTGTTCAAATCTATTTCTATTTCCAATGGAAAATTGCATTGAAGATCTTTGGTTTCAGCATAGATACCGATTCCTATTCTTTCCGTTTTATCATCAGCATTATCAAGTTCAATAAGAGGGATCGATGTTGAATACGCACTATTATCTCTTAAGAAAGTAATGCTAACAATTTGATTTGAATTATAGTTTCTGATAATTTCTGATAATTCCTCCAGGATATAAACCGGTTGTTTGTCAATTTTTATAATCACATCTCCTGGCAATAACTTATTTTTCGCCGGACTATTATCTAATGTTCCGTTAACCAATATTCCATGTCCAGATATTTCTGGTAAATATCCAGCTTTCCTTAGAGCTACAATTTTGGAAATCATCTGACTTTCTTGCATTAATTTTTCCATTGTATTAATATAATCTTTTTGTTCCATATTCAATAATATTTCATCATCCCTATTTTTTAAATCGATATTGGGATCAAAAAAACCATAAATATATAATAATAAATTTGCTTTTATTATGGCGGTTGAAGTGAGGAGAAATTGGCCTTTAGCATCTTTTTCACCGTTTTCTACCGTAATATTTTCACTAAGCTTAATGACCTGCCCGGGAATTACCAGGAAATAGGGAGTCGGTATTAGATTAAGTAAAATTAGAAATGTGATGATAATAATTAAAAAATATCTTTTGAAATAGTGCATTGTTTCTCTTTATTCTACCTGTAGATTTTTATTCCAATTTAATCATAAATATTTTCACTAAAAAATACAGCTAAACTAATTTGCTAAGCTTTTTTATTAAAAAATATTGTATTTAACTTTTTTTCTACAATTTCCGGGACCAACTGCGATATATTACCTCTTAAACTCGCTATTTCTTTAACTATGCTGGAATTTAAGTAGGAATACTTAGAGCAAGTAACCATAAAAATTGTTTCAATTTCCGGAGCAAGTCTTTTATTCATTAACGCTAATTGTGATTCATGTTCAAAATCAGAGATAGCTCTCATCCCCCTGATTATAATATTTGCTTTATTCTTTCTCACAAAATCAGTTAACAAACCAGAGAATGACATCACTTTAACATGTTTTAAATCCTTGGTGACCTCTTTTATTATATCTGTTCTTTCTTGAGCTGAAAATAAAGTTGATTTTCTAGAATCGACTGCTACTGCTACTATTAATTTATCAACAATTTTTATAGTCCTTTCAATAATATTTAGATGGCCATTAGTAATCGGATCAAAACTTCCCGGATAAACTGCTATTTTCATTTTACCCTCCTTAAAAATTTAGTCGATAGTAATAAAAGCTAGCGTCGAGCGTACAGCGTTTAGCGTATAGTATTAATTAGTATATCGTATATAGTAAAGAAAATAGAAGATAGGGAAAAGAAGAACAGGTTGGCCTGTTCTCGTGAAAACAGATAAGTGAAATAAATGTTTTACAATTTATATAGGTACAATGAATTATACCTTCCCTATCTTTATATTGTTTCCCTTTATCATGTGGACAATGTTTCGTTCTCTCTCTTTTTTGTTTTCTTAATCAGTCAAGCAAATAACTAACCTTAGACTGGATACGAATTAAATAATTCTTAACGATATACGATATGACATACGATATACGAGATACGGATTAGATATTAACATATTCATAAAAAGATAGATAGCATTCTCCGTATCTTCTTTGATTAAATAATTTAAAATTGTCTAAGTTTTCCGTCACTTTTTCTTTTTTATAGTGTTGAGCAATGATTAATCCATTTTTTTTCAATATAGGCAACTTCGCTATTTCTAGTAAAGTAATATTTATCAAGCCCTTACTGTAAGGAGGGTCAAGAAAGATATAATCCAATAAATAATTTTTTTTAGCCAATAATTTTAAACCAGCCAAAAAATCTATTTTGTAAACGAACGCATTTTGGCTATTTTTGGTTCTTTCTAAATTTTCTTTTATAATTTTTATGCATTTCACTTCTTTATCGATAAATATTACTTTTTTTGCTCCTCTGCTTAAGGCTTCAATCCCTACTGCACCGGTACCTGCAAATAGATCTAAAAAAAAGCTTTCTTCGATATCTGTTCTCAAAATATCGAACAAAGCTTCCCTTACTTTTTGAGAAGTAGGCCGAATGGATAAATCTTTTGGCGGTTTTAATATATTACCTTTATTTTTCCCAGCAACAATTCTCATAATTTACCTTTCGAATTAGTCGTTAGCGAATAAATCCAGCATAGAGCGTACAGCGTTTAGCGTATAGTATTATATTATAGTATCGAGCATCCAGTATCGAGTGAAGAAAATCGGTTTTCAGTTATCGGTTTATAGTTTTTAGATAAAGAGATAAAAAAATCGGTTTATGTATTTTTTTATTAACTAATTTATCAGTTAACTAACTAATTATATAACCAAATGTATACGCTCGCTCCATGCTAGCTCTTCTTTACTATATACTACTATATACTAGATACTAATTACGCTAAACGCTGTTTTTTATTTTAAACTTTAAATAACTACTTGCCAAGGACTTATATAATATGATAGAATGTGTACTGTTAAATAATTTTTACAATTGATCGGAGGAAATATAAAATGGCAAAATGTGATATTTGTGGCAAAGGCCCACAATTTGGAAATAAAATAAGCCATTCACATAGAGTTACTAAGAGAATGTGGCATCCCAATATTCAAAAAACAAAAGCATATATTGATAATACTGTAAAAAGAATTAATGTCTGTGCCAAGTGCTTAAAGGCCGGTAAGGTAAAGATAAGTCCTTAATCATACCATTCTTTAAGTTTATCAATCACTTCATTAGTTACCCATTCAGGGGTAGAGGCACCACTGGTAATTCCAACTTTATTTTCAGGTTGAAACCATTTACGTTTTAGTTGATTTTTAGTTTCTATATGAAAAGTCTTTATTCCCTGATTTTTACTTATTTCTGCCAATCGAGTTGTGTTCGCACTGTCCTTACCGCCGATGACCAACATAACATCTACTACTTTCGCTAATTCAAGCGCGCTGCTTTGTCTTTCCATAGTAGATTTGCATATAGTATTAAATATTCTTAATTCCTTAGCTTTATTTAATAAAGTAAATGATAATTTATAAAAATCATAAATATTTTTTGTGGTTTGAGAGATAAGGCCAATTTTTTTCTGGTTAGCTATTTCCTCTGCCTCAAAAGTTGATTTGACCACTAAAGCATTGCCTTGAATTGTATCCATTAAACTTAGTATTTCGGGATGTTTTTTGTCTCCATAGATAACTATGAAGTAGTGTTTTTTATATAAATATTGGGCTATCTTTTGAACTTTTTTAACATATGGGCAGGTAGTATCAACTATTTTTATTTTTTTTTGATAAGCTTGGTTAAATATTATGGGAGAAATACCGTGAGCTCTGGTTATCATTGTGCTTTCTTCTGGAACTTCATCCAAACTATCTACCATCCTTACTCCCTCTTTTACAAAATATTCTATAACTTGAGGATTATTTATTATAGAACCCAACATATACGGATTATCTTTTTTTTCTTTTAGAGTATCTTTGGCTAAACTTACAGAGTTTTTAACTCCAAAACAAAATCCCATTTTTTTAGATAATATTATTTCCAATTTGCTTTCCTCTAGATTTTTTATGCTTTCTTATTATCTTTAAAATCTCATCCTTAACTTCCTCAATGCTTTTATTTGTAGAATCTATCACAAAAGCATCTTTTGCTTTAACTAAAGGAGCATATTTTCTCTTACTATCGATTTCATCCCTCTGTACTATTTGTTTCTTAACTTCTTCATAATCTACCCGATAACCTTTACCTATAAGTTCGGTATATCTCCTCTTAATTCTTTCCTCTTCGGAAGCAGTAAAATATAATTTTATATCTGCCTTTGGTAAAATTACCGAACCTATATCTCTACCTTCCATTATGATATTCCCTTTTTCAGCTAATTTTCTCTGCAGATGAATTAACTGTTTTCTAATTTTAGGCAGTCTGGCGATCTGAGAAACGTTTCGATCGATCTTGGGATCGCGTATTTCTTCAGTTACATTTTCTCCGTCAACAAAGATATGATTATAATTTTTTAAATTATTACTATTCACCCTCTCTATAGTTATACAAGTATCTGAAACTAGATTAGAAATTATATTTTCATCGTTTATATTAATACTATTTTTTAAAACTTTCCAGGTTATTGCTCTATAAATTGCTCCGGTATCTACATATAAAAAGTTTAATTCCCTGGCAATCAATTTAGCCAAAGTACTTTTACCCACTGCTGCAGGTCCATCTATAGCGATTACCAAACCATTTTTTATCATTAATTTACCCAAATTAGTCGTTAGTGAATAGTCTCGTTAGTATATCGTATCGAGTGAAAAAAATTAGATTTCTGATCGTTTAATGCTTTATCCTATAGGCCTCTAATTTTCTCTTACTTCTAATTTCTTAACTAACCAATTAGCTAGCTAATTCTATACGAGATACGAATTATATTCCTATCTCTTCCTTTCTTCACTGTATACTATATACTCGATACTGGATACTCGATACTGTTATATCATTTTCTTCAAACTTCCAATTTCTTGCTTATTTAAATACCTGTATTCTCCTGGTTTCACACCTGTTAAAGAAATAGGGCCTGTCTGGATCCTTTTCAGTTTTAAAACAAAATGCCCAATATATTCAGCCATTTTCCTTATCTGTCTTTTCTTTCCTTCTTTAATTTTTATTTTTAATATAGCATTTCCGTTAATAGTGTTTAATAAATAAATATGACAGGGTGCTATTCTATAATTATTCTTAAAAGTTACCCCCTTTGATAATATCTTTAATTTTTCAGAAGAAGGAATTCCCTTTACTTTAACAATGTAAACTTTTTCTACTTCTTTTGCAGGATGAGTTAAGGCGTAAGTCAGCTCACCATCATTAGTAAGAATTAATAATCCTTCAGAATTATAATCTAAACGACCAACCGGATAGACTCTTTCTTTTATATCTTTTAATAAATCCAAAACAGTCGGCCTCCCAAAAGGATCAGATAAAGAAGTTAAATATCCTTTTGGTTTATTTAGCAATATATAAGAATAATGCTTATTCTCTTTATATTTGATTAATTTATCCTTTACTTCAATTTTATCTTTTTTAGGATCAATTTTTGTTCCCAATTCTGTAATGACAGAATTATTTACCCGCACTTGCCCCTGAAGAATAAGTTCTTCACATTTTCTTCGAGAATCAATCCCTGTTCCTGCTAAATATTTTTGTAATCTTTCAATCATATCATTTAATTCCCATTTCCCTTAGTTTTGGAAGATCATTAATTTTCTTTAAGCCGAAATGTATTAAAAAAAAGTCTGTAACTTTGTAAAGCAAAGGATTTCCAGGAGATTTATTTCTGCCACTAATTCTTATAAATTTATACTTTAATAAATTAAATAAAACCCCTGAACAACTTACTCCCCTTATCTTTTCAATCTCTAAACGGGTCACTGGCTGGTTATAGGCAATAATAGCCAGGGTTTCCAAAGCTGCTTTAGAAATTTGATACTTTTTTTTATTTTCTAATATTTTTTTCACCCAAACAGAGTATTGAGGCTTGGTACCTAGTTTATATCCGCCAGCAATTTCATATATTTTAAAAGCTGTATTGTCATTATTATACCTTGAAATTAATTCATCAATAATCAATCTACTTCTTTTTTTTTCAAGACCGGTAATCTCTTTTATCTTTTCAAGAGTTAAAGGATTATTGTATATAAGTAACAAGCATTCTATTATATTTCCCCATTCGGAGTTATTTTTTAATTCTTCTTTAAATTTAATGCACCTGCTTTCAGATTGAATATTATCTTATCGAAACTTTTATTTTGATAACATCTTATTTTCTGCAGATATATAAGTTCTAATAAGGCAAGGAAAATAACGATAATTTCTAACTTACTTTGAGCTATTTCCATAAAATAATCGAAGGATAATCCCTCTTTGCTGCCGTTTAATAAACTAATTATTTCTTTCATCTTAGTAGCTACGGTAAAAGAACTTTTTTTAAAGGGTATAAATTCTTCCTTTTTATTATTTTGCAATACTTTTTCCAAACAAGCTAAAAGGTCAGCTAAATCAACTCTCTCGATTTCTATACTGTCCTCTTTATCATCACTTTCTATCATCGGAAAATAAATATCATTTTGCGCCCCTTCTTTGCTCTTTAAATACTCAACTATTTTTTGATATTTTTCATATTCCTGAAGGTACGCTTCTTTATCTTTTGAAATCATAAAATCCTCATCTTCATCATCTTCTTCTTCCCTGCTTTTGACCTCTAATTTAGGAAGAAGATTTTCTGATTTTATTTTTAACAATATCGTTATTTCATTAATTATTTTTCCGGCAATGCTCAGGTCAATAATGCTTTTGTTTTGAATAACATATTTTAAATACTGTTCTATTATTTCAACAATAGGTACCTGTTCAATATCCAAGATATCTTCTTTTACATTTTTCAATAACTCATTTACAGAGTTATCGAAATCATTAATATTTATTCTAAAATCAATATCATTTTTATTCATAATACAAATTCATGGCTTTTTTTGCTTCATCGAGAGTTTTCTTTGCTGTTTGTCTTGCCTTTTTGCTCCCTTCCATTACAATTTCTTTAATTATCTTCGGATTTTTTTCGTAATATTTTCTTTTTTCCCTAAATCCATCAAATTTATTTATTAAGGACTGAGCCAATCTCTTTTTACATTCCACACATCCTAATTTTCCGGATTTGCATCCGACAGATATTTCTTTAGATTGCTCTGGATTAAATATCTTCTGATAGGTAAACACCACACAAATATTAGGATGTCCTGAATCGCTCAATTTTATTTTTTGAGTATCTGTAATCATTGTTTTAACTTTTTCTATGATTTTTTCTGGCGAATCGGATATGGAAATAGTATTTCCTAAACTTTTACTCATTCTCTTTCCATCAGTTCCGGGTACACGGGCAATTTTAGTTAACTTCACCTGAGGCAAGGGAAAAATGTTTTTATAAAGATTATTAAATCTCCGGGCTATTTCCCGAGCTAATTCAACATGATGTATCTGGTCTTCTCCAACAGGTACTGCATTTGCTTTGTAGATCAAGATATCGGAAGCCATTAGAACCGGATAGCCTAAAAGACCATAACAAATATTTTCTTTTAACCCTAAATCTCTTATTTGTTCTTTTAATACTGGATTTCTTTCTAACCATGGCAAAGGAGTAATCATTGAAAAAAGCAGATGCAATTCTGCATGTTCAGGGACATAAGATTGTATTAATACAGTGCTTTTTTCGGGGTCAATACCTGCACTAAACCAATCTATAAGCATCTCCTTGATGTTTTCTTTTATATCTTCAGTTTTATCGTAGCCGGTAGTTAAAGCGTGCAAATCTACCACTCCAAAAAAACATTTGTATTCTTCCTGAAGTTTTACCCAATTTTCTAAAGCTCCCAAGTAATTTCCCAAGTGTAATTTTCCGGTAGGTCGCATTCCGCTAAAAATTATTCCTGCCATCTTTAAGACTCCTCTCTTAATTTTATTATTAAAATATGTTATTTATTAATTTGCCAATTGACCAATTAATTTAGTTACCCAGTTACCCTGTTTACCAGTTTGCCAGTTAAATTAGTCGTTAGTAGGACAAGGAGACAGATTCATC
>DASRME010000194.1:0-2605 GCA_035648095.1 Atribacterota bacterium
CTCCCTGCCTTCTTAATTCTCCAATACAGGCATCTCCAATTGCATTTTTAGGAATTACCGAAACATAGGCTACATTCAAACCAAATCGGGCTAATCCTACGGCTACATTGGCCTCTCCCCCTCCAAAGGTAGCTTCCAAAAAAGGACTCTGAAAAAACCTCTCCCGATTGGGCGATTTAAGCCTTAACATTATTTCACCAAAAGTAATATATTTTTTCATTATCTTCTCCATTGTAAAAAATCATTTTTGCAAAAGGTGAATAGCAAATCCCGATACTTCTTGAGCTATATAGATTGCCTTAAGTTTGCCATCCTTTTCTTTGGCAGTCTCGGGAAGGACTGAAATGCCCTTCTTTTTTAAATAGGCTATTGCCCTATAAATATCGTTAGTGGCTATAGCAATATGACCGTGCTTTCCTAAAAATCTGTTTTTGACAAACTCAAATCCTGAACCAGCAAAAATAGAGCTTGTCTCTTCTTTAATGGAAAAATAAAAAAGGCTTGAAAGAAGGCTTGCAGAATTTAGGGCTTGATCCTCATTTTTCTCATTTATCCCCAGGTGGGCAAACTCAAAACCGAGCATTATAGAAATTGCTTCCTGGGTAAGCCTGGTAATCTCCTTAAAATTGCCCGAGGAGATGAGTTCAGGCTTTACCATCCAACTGCCTCCACAGGCATGTACTTTTTTGTTAGCTAGGTAGGAAGTTAAATTATTCAGATTGATCCCTCCGGTGGGAATAAATTTTATTCCAGAATAAGGTGCCGACATAGAGACCAGCAGTGGTAATCCTCCTGATGCTTCAGCAGGAAAAAACTTGACTATTTCAATTCCTCTTTCGAGAGCCATCTCGATCTGGGTTGGGTTATTGATGCCAGGAGTTATCGGAACGCTTTTTTCGATACAATAATCTACTACTTTTGGATTAAAACCCGGGGAAACAATAAACTTAGCACCTGCAGAAACAGCCTTTTTTACCTGTTCAATTGTTAATACAGTGCCAGCACCAACTAAAAGATTGGGGAGTTCTCCGGTTAAGGTTTTAATTGATTCTTCTGCAGCAGAAGTTCTGAAGGTAATCTCAGCAATAGGGAGATCACCATCAAGAAGTGCTCTTCCAAGAGGAAGAGCATCTTCAGGTTTTTCGATCTTAACCACCGGAACAATTCCCAGCTCACCTATTTTCTCAAGAATTTTATTCACCTAAATGTCCCCTTTTTGTAATTTATCATCATATCCTAGTCTTTTAGATATTTTTTCGCTTGTCTCTATAATAGCTTCTTTTAAATTATTTTGTACATTTTTATCTAATCGGAAAGTAGGACTTGAAATGCTAAGGGCAGCTATAACTCTTCCTTGATGATTCCTGATGGGAGCAGCGATACAACGAACATTCTTTTCATTTTCTTCTCTATCTAAGGCAAAGCCTTGTTTTTTTATTCTATTAAGTTCTTTTTCCAACTCCTCCTTATCGGTAATAGTATTTTCCGTAAGACGTGGAAATTCCCTATTTTGTAAGATCTTTTCTCTTTCTTCTTCTGACATGTAGGCTAATAGTATTTTTCCCAATGCCGTACAGTAAAGAGAAGCTCTTTTGCCCACGTAAGAGATCATTCTTATGGTTTGAGAAGATTCCTCTTTGGCTAAATAAAGAACTTCTCCTTCTTCCAGAATTCCTAAATGAACAGTTTCATTACACAGCTTTACTAACTCTTTTAAATAAGGAGTAGCTTCTTTTACCAGTTCCATTTGGTGAAGTTTAGCCATACCTAACTCTAATAACTTCAGACCTAATCGGTATTTTTGGGTTTTGGGATCTTGTTCTACATAACCCCAGTGCTTTAAGGTATCTAATATACGATGAACGGTGCTGGGATAGAACCCTAATTTTTCAGCGATTTCAGTCATATGCATGGTGGAACCATGCTGAAGCAAAATATCCAGAATGGAGAAGGTTTTATCTAAAACTTTTATGGGGTAATTGGGGTTTGCTTTTTCCATTTTTTTCCCCTTGGATTATTTCTATATTATAGAAACCATTTCTATATATTATGTTATTTATAATACAACATAAATTTTAATTTTGTCAAATTTTTTTATAAAATATTCTTATTTTCTAAAAAATATTTTTAAGGTAAAAGATGCAGTTAATTAATATTCAATTTACTTAATGTTTCAGCAGTAAGGCGGGCACAACTATCTGGGTTCGGAAAAGGGAGAATCTCGGCAGAAACATAACCCTGGTAATTTATCTTTTTTAAAGTCTGGACTATTTTTGCAAAGTCAAGATGGCCACATCCCGGTGCCCAACGATTACTGTCGGCAAAATGGATATGGGTAATATAATCTTTAGCTTGAATAATACTGTCATAGATTGAAACTTCTTCGATGTTCATATGAAAAGTATCTGCCAATAACCCTAAATTTGATGCGCCCACTCGCTTAACAAATTCTATTCCTTCGTTGAGGGTATTAATAAAATTACTCTCATATCTATTCACCGGTTCTAAGGTAAGCCCTATATTGTATTCTTTTGCAAATTCTGTACATTTTCTCAAACAATCAATAGTCCATTCTTCAGCTTCTGTTTTGTTCACGTTTTCTACA
>DASRME010000195.1:0-2860 GCA_035648095.1 Atribacterota bacterium
GCCCGGGGCAATAAAAATAATATTAAAATCATACCTTTTAAAAGAGCGGGAATCTTAAGTTTTGCTAATGCATAACCTGCCGGAATGGCAATTGCCATAGTTATTATAACTACAATAATGGCAATGCCCAAGCTTAAAAAAAAAGCCGGTACTATATTTACTGCCCCCAGAGTTAAGCTTTTAGTAATTCCTAAAGCCTGGAGCCAGTAATCAAATCCTATCTTTTGGGGAAATGTGTGAGGCCAATACCATTTTAAGGCCACCGACCAAATAATAGTACTAAAAAGTGGGGCAAATAAAAAAAACAGAAAAACCACAAATATTATAATTTCAATAGTTCTTTTAAATATACTTTTTTTCATAATTATATTTTTAAATGCTCCCCTCTCATTCATATAGACCTTTTTTCATCATACTCCGTACATAGTAAAGTGCTAATAAGCTAACTATAATATAGGAAAAAACTCCCAATGCATTTGCCACTCCGTAATCACCAAAATAATTTACGCGATGAGCAATATCCACAGTTATGGTAACTGGGGACTTCCCTCCAATAAGCATATATGGAAAACTAAAACATCCAACCAGGGAACAAAAAACTAAAGTTACCGCAATAAGAATAGTAGGCTTATTCATAGGGATAAGAACCTTTGTAATAATCTGGGGTAATTTTGCTCCTACACTTTTTGCTGCTTCAATATAAGAATTGTCGATCATCTGAAAGCCACCTAAAATTATTAGTATCATAAAGGGTGCTTCTTTCCAGACGAAACCGAAAGTTAAACCAACCCAATTAAAAAGCTGCAAAGGATTCTCAATATTGATAAGACCTAATTTTGCTAAAAAAATATTTAGTATCCCATGGGGAGCTAAAAAACTTCTCATCATCTGAGCAACTACTACAAAAGGAAGAAAAATGGGTAATCTATACAAAACCCCAATACCATTAGTTAACCAGCCTTTAGATAATCTTAAATATACTGCGACAAGAATGCTTAGAACTGTAGCAATTAAAGAGCTAAGCACGGTAACTCCCAAAGTAAATAAAATGTCATATCGATATAAACGAAGTGTTTTCTCATAATTTACTAAACTTAAAACCCCTTCTTTACTGATAAAACTTTTCCAAAATGAGGTAAGCAGAGGGTATAAATATAATAATAAAATTACCATTACTGCAGGAAATACCAATATATAAGGAAGAAAATTAGTATAGGAGTGGGACCTTTCGACCCCAACTCCTATTTCACTCTTTCCAACAGCCAATTCATTCTTAAAATTGTTTCCCATTTAATTTCTCCTAAATTGGTTGTGCATCTTATTCACAAGCTTCTAACATAGCATCATTATAATCACCAAGTGGAAATGCCAAACCATACTTGGATAACATTTCCGGAGTTACATCTTTATATATCACATCAAAAGTTTCTTTGCTAACAAAATCTTTAATATAACTTCCGTCAATCCCCGGATACCAATTAAACCTCTTTACAATCTCTTCTGCTTGAAATGCCGGTGAGGTTACCAATTCAACAAATTTCTTCGCTTCTTCGGGATAAGCTGTATTTTTAGGAATGACAAAATACATAGGTTGTCCAGGCATACCTGGTTCAGGAAGAAAAATGCGGGTTGCAGGATCTAATTTACCTTCTGCCATCCAGCTTAAGAACATATCAACCCAGACTGGTCCCATCCAAATTTCACCTCTATTAAGTGCATCAAGGGTTGCTACATTTCCACCAGTTAAGGTAACATTTTTATTAAACTCTTTCAGCTCTTTAATTGGTTCTTCCCAGGTGGCAATTTCAGCTTTATCAAAAGGTCCGGTAACGGCATACTTTTCATATTTCCCGGTCTTCCAATAGATCCATCCTACCGCAAATGCTACTCCTGACATACCACCTTTTATCCCATTATAACCAAATTTCCCGGGGTGTTCTTTAGTCCATTTCACTATTTCCTCATAAGTTTTGGGAGGATCGGGAACATATTTTGGATTATAGGCAATAACCGTTTGACTATGAAACATCGGCATGCAATAACCTTCTACATCAACACCAAGAGAATTTTTAGCAAAGGGAGAAGTAATATATTTCCAGGTATCTATGTCTTTAGCATAATCAAGAAGAAGACCACCTTCCTCCAGTGCCCATTTCAAGAAAATTTGGTGTACCATTGCTATATCTATATCGCCTTCTTTTTTATCCTTATCTGCCATAAGTTTCTCAAAAATTAAACGAGAGCCTGCGTTTCCAGGACCAACATGAACGCTCATTACACTTACATTAGGATACTTTTCAGTAAATTGAGGACCAATCACTTGTTGACCAAGTGCTAGCATATTTACATCTCCGGCAGTTATATATACCAACTTAACTTTTTCTTGAGCGCCGATATTTAAAGAAAAAATACCCAAAACCATTACAATTAACAATAAACTTATTACCCAAGCATTTAAAATCTTCTTAAACATTAACTTGACCTCCTTTTTATAATGTAAAAATATTTAAGCAGCCTTATTCTTTCACCACCTCCTCTTGGCTTTATTTTTATACTTCCTCTTTTTAAGAGAAAGAACTGATTCTATAATCATGGTATATCTATCTATGCTTTTAAATGATTATTATTTCTTTTTTAGAAATTAATTGATTGAATCCATTTAAAAAGTTTTTCATAGGTAAAACTTTTTTCTTTTACAAAAAATTCAAAACCTACAAATCCTGAATAAACTTTGGAGAGTTCTTTAAGAATAAACTTATAGTCCAGTTCTCCGGTCCAGGGTTCACACCTGTAAGGGACATTTGCTATATGGATATACCCAATAAATTGATGATATTTTTGTAAGGTGTCTAATATGTTC
>DASRME010000196.1:0-8320 GCA_035648095.1 Atribacterota bacterium
GTTGAGAACTATGGTTTAACGGAAGAGAAGATAATATTAAATGAAGAAGTAGCTGATTCCTGTTATAACACCCTAAATATTTTAAAAAAGAAATATAAATTAAAAGATGAAATAAGCATAGATTCTATGCTCAGATTTAAAGATATATTTAAAATAGCAAAGGAAGAAGAGGCATCTAAAATATGGACATTGATAGAGAAAGCTCTGAATGTTTCTCTGGATTCTTTACTGAAAATGAGGGAAAAAGAAGGCAAGGCTCTTGTTAGCGATATCCGAAAAAGATTAGGAAAGATCCAAAAGTTAATAGACAAAATTAAGAAATATTCAAAACTATCATTAACGGATTATAAAGATAATTTTTTAACTAAAATAAAGGGTTTAACCGATGGTCTAAAAGTTGATGAGGGGAGAATTGAATTAGAGGCAGCAATATTTGCTGAAAAAACCGATATTACCGAAGAAATTATCAGGCTAAGAAGCCACCTTATTCAATTTGATGATTTACTAAATTCTGAGGAATCTGTGGGAAGAAAGATGGATTTTCTAACTCAGGAAATAAATCGGGAGATAAATACTATTGGGTCAAAGACGAATGATATAGAAGTGACTTCTTTGGTCGTTTTAGTAAAAAGTGAACTGGAAAAGATAAAAGAACAGGCTAGAAATATAGAATAATAGGGGGAAAAAGGTGTTAAGCGATTTAGTAAATATAGGTTTCGGAAGTTTTATGAATTCTACCAAAGTGATAGCTATTTTAAGTCCGGACTCCGCACCGATGAAAAGGTTAAAAGAGGAAGCAAGGACAGAAAAAAAGTTAATTGATGCTACTTACGGGAGAAGAACGAGAACAATAATCATTACTGACAGCAATCATGTAATTTTATCTTCTATTCAACCGGAAACCATTGCCCATAGATTTACCGAATATAACGGACAAAATTATAAATCAAAAGAAAACACGCCAAAGTAGGAAACTATAATCATGATTGATAATAGTAAGAACTTATCATCTTGCATCTCTGAACTCGATACTCGATTAGGTAGGGGTTTGTTTTTTATTATCTCCGGCTCATCAGGAGTGGGTAAAGGCACTTTAAGGAAAAAGGTGTTTGATATTTTCCCTGATTTGAAATATTCTGTATCGGTGAATACCCGCCCTCCCCGAAAAGGAGAATTAGAAGGCAAGGATTACTACTTTGTATCTAAAGATGAATTTAATAAGATGATAAAAGAAAATAAATTCATAGAATGGGCCATTGTCCATGGAGATTACAAGGGAACACCTCTGAATTTTTTAATAGAAGAACTCCAAAAAGGAACTGATGTTCTGTTGGAATTAGATGTTCAGGGTGCCATGCAGGTAAAGGAGAAATTTCCCGATGGTATTTTTATTTTTATAGCTCCTCCGACCTGGAAGGATTTAGAAAATAGATTGCGGGAAAGAAATACCGAAGAAGAAAAAGCTCTGAAAAAAAGATTGAAAGATGCCCGCATTGAAATAGAATATAAAAAATATTATAATTACCTGGTGGTGAATGATGATATAAAAACCGCTCTAAAAAAATTAGAGTCTATAATAATTGCTGAAAGGTGCAAAATATTAAATTATAAAAAATAAACGTTAGTTCTAAAACGATGTTTTTTTATCAAAAAGAAAGGTGAGAAATAAAAATGATGGATAATAAATATTTATTATCATTAATGGTAGCAGCAAGAGCAAATCAGTTAAAAAAAGGGGCTAAACCTTTAGTGGAAACCAAATATAAGAAGCCCACGATGATTGCTTATGAGGAGATAAAGGCAGGGAAAGTATTTCTTAAAGAGAAAAAAGAACCTCTAAAATCCGAGGATGTATTTCTTGGAGAAGAGGAATCTGTAAAAATAGAAGAATCTATAAATATCGAAGACTTACAAAATGAAGTTGAAGAATCCGTAGAAGTTGAAGATTTATTTGATGAATATGAAAAGCCTGAAGAGCCCGAAGAAGTTGAAGATTTATTTGATGAAAATGAAAAAACTGAAGACTAATTAAATGGAGATATAAATGAACATTAGAACAGATACCTTCCGTTTTAACAGGTGAGGTTCGCCTATATCCCGGTTTTTTTAGCGCAATACGCAGAAGATATGTAAAGAGGTAAAAAAAGTGTTAAAAGGAAAGAAAATACTTCTGGGGGTTACCGGAAGTATAGCTGCATATAAAGCAGCGGAGATAGTGAGCTTATTAAGGAAAAAAGACGCAGATGTTTTTGTAATAATGACCGAATCTGCCACAAAATTTATTCAGCCTTTAACCTTTTCAACTCTTTCAGGAAATATAGTAGTAGATAATTTGTTCTCTACCAACGATAAGATAATGATCAAACACATCTCCCTTGCCCAATGGGCTGACCTAATATTGATTGCACCGGCTACAGCAAATATTATTGGCAAAATTGCTCAGGGTATTGCTGATGATATGTTGACCACGACAGTGATGGCTTCTAATAAAAAAGTTATCTTTGCCCCGGCAATGAATAAAAATATGATATCTAACCCTTTGTATCAGCAGAATGTGGAAAAATTAACCGCCTTGGGATACGAATTTATCGATTCAGAATATGGTCAATTGGCCTGCGGGGAATTGGGAGAGGGCAGATTAGCAAATATCGAAGATATAGTAGATAAAGCTGATTATGTTTTAACTTTTAAAAATGATTACAAAGGTAAGACTGTATTGGTCACTGCTTCCTGTACCAGAGAGCCGATTGATAAAGTAAGATTTCTTTCTAACTATTCTTCCGGAAAGATGGGATTTGCTTTGGCAAAGGTTGCCCGGGCGAGAGGGGCAAAGGTTATTCTGATAACCGGACCAACTTGTTTGTCTGCCCCCAAGGGGATTACCGTAGTTTCAATTGAAACTGCGGAAGAGATGAAGAAGGAAGTTTTTAAATACTTTTCGGAGTCAGATATAATAATTTCTGCTGCAGCTGTAGCTGATTTTCGGCTCAAAGAAGTATTCGCAGGAAAGATTAAAAAAGAGAAGAACGCAAATCCGCTTATCGAACTGGAAAAAACTTCCGATATTCTCTTTGAATTAGGGAAGAAAAAAGGGAAGAAAATATTAGTAGGATTTGCCGCTGAAACAGAAAATTTAGCGGTCAATGCCCTTAAAAAATTGAAGGAAAAAAGATTAGATCTAATTGTCGCTAATGATATATCGACAAAAGAAACCGGATTTGCCTCAGATAAAAATAGGGCTAGCCTAATAGATGGCAGTGGGATAATCCAGGAATTACCCATTATGCCCAAAATTGATATGGCCGGAAAGATATTAGATGAGATTTTAAAAATAAAGTGAATAATAGAGATAATGAGTTTATTAATATGCAAGGTGAAAAGAAATATGCCGAGATAGTAATTTTGGAATATAATTTTGATAAAATATTTCACTACTGTATCCCCCAGGATTTAAAAGACCGCATATCGCTCGGGGCAAGAGTAACTATACCTTTCAGGAACAAGGTGACTACAGGATGTGTCGTGGGATTTTTAGCGGAATCAAATATTGAAAACTTAAAAAACATCCTGCAAATAACCGATAAAAAACCTCTTCTTACTCCCCGGTTAATTGAATTAACCAAATGGATTTCCAATTATTATCTCTGTTCTTGGGAAAAGACTTTAAATTATGTCATTCCTATGACTCGTAAGGCCTGGCTGAGCAAATTCGATATAATAGATATTCCGCCCCTAAAGCCCCGGTTGTCCGAAGATGATAAATCCTTGGATAATGAAATAATATTTTCTGCGGAAGAAGAAATAGAATCTCGCTTAAAATTAAAAAATATAGAAAAAATTATAAATAAAAAAAAGTATCAGGCAATTCTACTACGGGGAAATAATTTTACCTTCAGAATGAAAATATATTTAAGATGTATTCGAAAGACCTTGAAGGAGGGGAGGCAGGTCATTATATTGGCTCCTACCGAATCTCACTTATCAGAATTAGCCAGCCTGCTGGAAAAAGATTTTAAGGATAATATGGTAGTCTTTGATGAGAAGATAGATCAAAAAACTAAATATCAAAGATGGATTAAAATAAGAAATTCACAGGTAAGCATAGCCCTGGGGATGAGATCTTCTATATTTGTGCCTTTTGATAAATTAGGACTGATTATTATAGAGCGGGAACATAGCAGTTTATATAAAGAAGAAAGGTCTCCTCGATATAATGTCCGGGAAGTGGCTATGAAACGAGCAGAATTGGAAAACATCTCCCTGTTGCTGAGCAGTGAGACACCATCGATTGAATCTTACTGGAATGTCCATGAAAATAAATTTATAGAGGTAGACCTCAACACAAAGAGGGAGAAGGCAAGTCTATTAAAAAAAACCATCATAGATATGACCAAAGAAAAGTCCAAAAAAAAGATAATAAGTTATGAACTTCAGCAAGCCATTTCGAGAAGTTTAAAGGGCAAAAAGCAGGTTGTACTTTTTTTAAACAAGAGAGGTTTCTCGAGCTTTATGATTTGCAGCCAGTGCGGTCATATACCTAAATGTCCCGATTGCAACACTTCTCTTTCTTATCATTTAGATATTCAAAAAAGAGCTCAACTGATCTGCCATAACTGCGGAAAAAGGGCAAAAATAATGGATATTTGTGCTAAATGCGGCACTAAAAATATACGTCCTCTGGGGATGGGAACTCAAAAATTAGAGAGTGAAATCAAAAAGATGTTCCCCCTGGCAAAAATAAAACGTCTGGATCAGGATTCATTATTTGATAATGATGATTATCGGCAAATTTTGGAAGAAGTTAAAAAAGGAAATACCGATATATTAATAGGTACTCAAATGATACTAAAGGGAGTAGATTTTAGCAATGTAGATTTAATAGGGATTGTATCTGCTGATACTCTGCTGAATTTACCGGATTATCGTTCAGGGGAAAAGACCTTTCAGCTGCTTAGTGAGGTTATTTCCTCTTTCAGGGAAATCAGTTTTCCCAAGGAAGTAATTATTCAGACTTTTAACCCCGAGCATCACTGTATAGTTGCTTTAAGAGAACAGAATGATAATTATTTTTATCAAAAAGAGGTGGAATTGAGGAAAGAATTAGATTATCCTCCTTTTGCGCACATTATTAAAATATTGATTCGAGGAAAAGAAAAGGAAGCAGTTAAACAGAGAGCAGAATATCTTATCAGTTATTTAGAATCCCTCCGCAAAGATAAAGAATCTGCAGAATTTAAATTACTGGGTGCCATAAATATGGTATTATGGAAATCAAGAAACGACTTCAAAGTACAATTTTTGATAAAAATAAAGGATTTGGAAAGATTTAACCTGGCATTTAAGAAAAAATATGATAAAATGTTGTCAAAGCATTTTGACCAGGAAAACAGATTAACTATTGATGTCGATCCGGTAAGGATGATATAAATATAAAATGGTTATACAGATTTAGTTATAATTACATGGATTTTAGCGATGTAATTATAACTAAAATAACGGGAGGGACAGATGGCAATATTAGAAATTAAAGAATACGGTGATCCTATTTTAAGAGAAAAAGCACTGTTGGTTGAGGAAATTACTTCGGATATATTGAATCTCATAAAAGATATGGCTGAGTCCATGTATGCTTCCTCCGGAGTGGGTCTTGCCGCCCCGCAAGTAGGCGTATCAAAAAGAATTATTACTATTGATGAAGACGAAGAGAAGTTACTGGTATTACTAAACCCGGAGATTATTAAAAGTGAGGGAGAAGCTGTAAATGAAGAGGGATGTTTAAGCCTTCCCGGTGTCTATAGTGAGGTACAGCGTTCCTTAAAAGTAACCGTAAAAGCACTCAATGAGAACGGAGACCCGATTGAAATCACCAAAGAAGGACTGACTGCCCGGGCTCTCCAGCATGAAATTGACCATTTAAACGGAATATTGTTTATCGATAAAATAGGAAGAATGGAAAGACAGATATTATTAAATAAATTAAAAAAGAAAAAATAACGGTGAAAATTATGCTTAAAATTATTTTTATGGGGACAGCAGATTTTGGCGCTCCGGTTTTAGAGAGACTGGCAAACAGCAAAGAAAACAAAGTTATGGTAATCACCCAGCCAGATCGTCCTCAGGGACGCGGCAGAAAAATATTGCCCACTCCCATTAAAAAAGTTGCACTTGATAAAGGATTGGAAGTATTTCAGCCTGAGAATATCAATGATGAACAATCCATAAAAAGGATGAAAGAATTTAGCCCGGACATTATGCTGGTAGTAGCTTATGGCCAGATTCTTTCCAGCCATATCCTAAATATTCCCGAAATAGGATGTATAAATATTCATGGTTCGCTTCTGCCTAAATATCGAGGTGCTGCTCCCATTAACCGGGCAGTAATAAACGGTGAAAAAGAGGCCGGTATAACTTTTATGTTTATGGACGAGAAAATAGATGCTGGAGATATCATCTTTCAGGAGAAGATAGACATTTCTCCGGAGGAGACCTACGGGGAACTCTATTATAGATTATCTGCTCTAAGTGCAGAGACTCTTCCCAAGCTTTTAGAAAAAATAAAAAGCGGAAAGATAGAAAGAATTTCCCAGGATATTAAAGAAGTAACTTTTGCCAGAAAGATGAATAAAGAAGAGGGAAAAATAGAGTGGCGTGATAAGGGAGAAAAGGTTTATAATCTAATAAGAGGAACAACTCCTTACCCTGGCGCCTTTACCTATTACCAAGGTAAAAAACTGAAAATTACCAGGGCAAGATTTCTAGGTGATTATCAGAATGAAACGAATGCCATTTCTCCCAACCCCGGCAGTGTAATCAAGGTTGAGAAAGATAGTATTTTAATTTCTACCGGGGGAAAGGGAATTATTAGAATATTAAAACTTATTCCTGCCGGCTCAAAAGAATTAACCGCTGAGCAATTTGTTAACGGTTACAAGATTAAAATAGGAGATAGATTAGGCGAATAATTCATAAAATACACCTTGGGTCTTCCGCCTGTCTAATATATAATGTAGGGGCACGATGTATCGTGCCCAAAAAAACGGATAAATATATAGAAAGAAGGGCACAATTCCTGTCTGCGCCTGCCTGTGCGTGTACGCACGCAGACAGGTGCGGACACGCACAGGCAGGCATTATGGCCCCTACTGGTGAACCATAGGAAGGAGGTTTTTATGTTTTTCGACGGTACCATATTTATTTTAATACCATCTATCATTTTAACCCTTTATGCTCAATACAAGATAAAAACAACTTATTTAAAATATTCAAAAATATTGGCTAAAAGCGGATTAAGCGGAGGGGAAACAGCTGAGAGGTTATTATTACAAAATAATTTAAGCAATATAAAGATAGAACCAATAGAAGGAACCCTTTCTGACCACTATGACCCCAAGCAGAAAAAGTTGGGTCTGTCCAAAGAAATTTATTACGGTAAATCAATAGCTGCCCAGGGGATTGTAGCACATGAAATCGGACATGCCCTTCAGGATGCAAAGAATTATTTTCCACTTTCTCTTCGTAGTAATCTGGTGCCAGTTAGCAATATCGGCTCGCGCATGGCGATTCCCCTATTTTTAATCGGGTTTATTTTCAGTTTTCCCGGACTGATGGATATCGGCATTATTGCCTTTTCCTTGGCGGTCCTATTTCAGATTGTCACTTTACCGGTTGAATTTAATGCCAGCAAGAGAGCGGTTGGTCTATTGGTAAATGCAAATATTATTTCGGATACAGAGGTTGTTTCAGTTAAAAAAGTCCTTAATGCTGCCGCCTTAACCTATGTGGCTGCTGCCTCGGTAGCAGTTTTTCAATTATTAAGGCTAATAGTGTTGAGAAATAGAAGATAGAAGGGAATGTAAAAGAAATTAGTTTTATGAATAAAATAAACGTTGACCCCATAAGAGAAACAATACTTACCATTTTAGTAAAAATTGATTCCAAGCAGGGCTATATCAATATTCTGTTAAACAGATCTTTGGATAAAAATAAGATTTCTACCAGAGATGCTGCTTTTATCAATGAGATAACTTATGGAGTGATAAGAAATCGGAATAAATTAGATTGGGCTCTATCTCAATTTTCTAATAAAACTCTAAATGAAACCCCGATACTAATCAGAAACATATTAAGGATGGGTGCCTATCAACTTCTATTTTTAGATAAAGTTCCTGATTATGCGGTTTGTAATGAATCTGTTCAATTAGCTAAAAAATACGGAAATCTCGGGATATCCAAATTTGTAAACGGTGTTTTAAGAAATATTATTAGAAACCAAGAGAATATTCATTGGCCGGATAAAGAAAAAGAGACTGCTCTATATATT